>JAGXGU010000159.1 GCA_024636575.1 Altererythrobacter sp. | reverse complement strand
GGATCAGCGGCGCGGCGGCGGTGTTATCGGTCATGGGTGTTTCAGTTCCTGCATGGTGATCTGCGCGCGCGCTAGCGGTAATCGTCAGGGCTATTGCGGCCACTGCGCAGCCGCCCAGAAGGCGATTCAAGGATGTCACGGATTTCATTGTTGTTGCTTCCTTATACTATCGGCGGAAGGTAACCGGAATTTTTCGGGCTGTGGGTAAGATTTCTACCAACCGCCTACAGGGCCGGATTGTTGTAACAATGCCAGGTGAAAATCGCGATGGCGCCGCGGTGTGGCCGCCACGCCTGCGACAGGGCGCGTGCTTCTTTTTCGCTCGGCCTTTCGGGCAGGTCGAGGATCTTGTGAAGGCCCGCCATTACCGCCAGATCGCCCGCAGGCCAGATGTCGGCACGCCCTTCGGCGAACAAAAGGTAGATTTCTGCCGACCAGCGGCCAATGCCCTTGATCCTGACCAGTTCGGCAATCGCTTCCTCGTCATCCGCCGGTAGATTATCCAGCGGCAAATCGCCGCTGACGACCAATTCGCACAGCGATCGGGCATAGCCCTGTTTCTGCCGCGACAGGCCGCAGGCGCGCAATGTGTCGAAATCGGCGTCGAGCAGGGTTTCAGGTGCCATTTCCTCACCCAGTTCCGCCTCCAGCTTGCGCCACACGGACGCGGCCGCCGCAACGCTGACCTGCTGGCCCACAATGGTTCGCAGCAAAGTCTGGTAACCGGCGGGGCGAATGCGTGGTTCGGGATAGTCGGCGGCAGCCAACGCGCGGGCGAATGCAGGTTCGATTGCGGCGACGCTGTCGATCCCGGTGCGAATTTGCTCTGCGGTCAATCCCACCTGCCGGTTCCTCCGTATGGTCCAAAGTCAGTATTGCCAAATAGCAATGCAGCCCTTAGCTCCCCCCGCGAAGGGCGAAACCCGCCGCATATTTGCTATTACAGGAAATCATCCATCATGCCGAAGCTGATCGTCGTCAACCGCGCCGGAGAAGAATCCACCATCGAAGTTGGCGATGGACTGACGGTGATGGAGGCTATTCGCGATAATGGTTTCGACGAGTTGCTGGCGTTGTGCGGCGGTTGCTGTTCCTGCGCGACCTGCCATGTCCATGTCGACCCGGCATTTGCGGACAAACTTCCGGCCATTTCGGAAGACGAGGATGATCTGCTGGAAAGTTCCGATTACCGCAATGAAACCTCACGCCTATCGTGTCAGGTGCCTTTCACCAGCGATCTCGACGGGCTGAAGGTAACCATTGCCCCCGAAGATTGAATTCTGCGTTGCAAAGCGGAAATGCATTGAAGGCGGCGCAGCCGCGGCCTAACCCTGCATCATGACAGCTTTTTCGGTTAAGACAGACTCCCTCGATCTGATCGGCAATACGCCGCTTGTCCTGCTGCAGGGGCCAAGCGAGGCGGCCGGCTGCGAAATCTGGGGTAAATGCGAATTCGCCAACCCCGGCGCCTCGATCAAGGATCGGGCTGCGCTGTATATCGTCCGCGATGCAGAGGCGCGCGGCGCGATCCAGCCGGGCGGGACCATCGTGGAAGGCACGGCGGGCAATACCGGGATCGGAATTGCGCTGGTGGCCAATGCGCTGGGATACCGCACGATCATCGTGATGCCAGAAACGCAGAGCCGGGAAAAAATGGACACGCTGCGGGCATTGGGCGCTGAATTGGTGCTGGTACCCGCCGCGCCATTTTCCAATCCGGGGCATTTCGTCCACACTTCGCGCCGTCTGGCGGAGGAAACCGAGGGCGCCGTCTGGGCCAACCAGTTCGACAACACCGCCAACCGCAAGGCCCATATCGAAGGCACCGCCGAAGAAATCTGGGCGCAGATGGAAGGCCGGATCGACGGATTCACCTGTGCAGCCGGGACCGGCGGAACCATTGCCGGGGTTGGCATGGGCCTGAAAAGCCATGACGAGAATATCCGCATCGCGCTGACCGATCCGCATGGCGCCGCGCTGTATAATTACTACGCGCATGGCGAACTGAAATCGGAAGGCAGTTCGGTGGCAGAAGGGATCGGGCAGGGCCGGATTACCGCCAATCTCGAAGGCGCGCCGATTGATACCCAGTTCCGCATTTCGGACGAAGAAGGGATGCACTGGGTCGAACGGTTGCTGCAGGACGAAGGGCTGTGTCTGGGCCTGTCATCGGGCATCAATGTGGCCGGCGCTGTCGAACTGGGCCGGCAATTGGTGGCCGAGGGGCGCGAAGATCCCCGTGTGGTCACGATCCTGTGCGATACCGGCTTTCGTTACCTGTCGAGCCTGTACAATGCCGAATGGCTGGAAAGCAAAGGTCTGACACCCTTCCCATGGCTCCGCGATTGATTGACCGGTGGGCGATAGGCTATGGCGTCTGCCCATGGCTTTGAATTCGATCTTTCCCAAAACAGACACCCCGCCCGGCGGCGGTGCCGACATCAATTCCGTTTCCATGCGAAATGTGCGGTCGCAATCGATCCACCGTTTGCAGATCGGGCTGGCCGGACTTGGCGCGATGATCCTGCTGATCGGCCTGGCGCAAGTGGTCTATGATCGCGCGCAATTGTCGGAAGCAGAAACTGTGCCTGCCGCTTCGTCTACCATCGCGCCGAAAGAACCCGCGCCGGTACAGAAAGATCCCCTGGCGGAAGCTGGCGTAGTTCCGGATTTGCCTTCCGAGCCGATTGGCCAGACAGAGCAGGAACCGGCAATCATGCCCGAGCAGGGCAATGCCAGACCTGACCGGCAATAAGATGACCGGTAACACCGACGGCGCCGTCAAGGGCGGGCTTGCCATTTCGCGGCGGCTCGCGTGGGGCATTGTAATGGTCTGTCTGGTGGCCGCGCTGGGCGCGTGGGTTTTCTCGCTGCAGAAACCGGCCCCCCGCCAGATGCTCGGTTTGATGTCGACGCTTCCGATCTATTGGGGCGAAGTTGCCGGGATGGACGAGATGATCGCAGGCACTGCGCAGCCGCATTGGGTGCGCAGTGCCCTGGAACAGGAATATCAACTGGTTCCGCTCGACACGCTGGCAGGGTCCGGTGGCATTGATTCGCGCGCCACGATCGACCGCGTTCTGCTGGCCCAGCCGCGCGCTTTCTCCGGTCCTGAAAATGTCGCACTGGACAATTGGGTTCGGGGCGGCGGGCATGTTTTGCTGTTTGCCGATCCAATGCTGACCAGTCATTCCCGCTTTCCCATTGGGGATCGGCGCAGGCCGCAGGATGTCGTTTTGCTCTCCCCGATTCTATCCCGGTGGGGGCTGGAACTGCAATTCGACGAAACGCAGCCTGCGGGCGAACGGATTGCGCAATTCGAAACTATCGATCTGCCGGTCCATCTGGCCGGGACTTTCCGCAAAATCGCGACAGTGCCCGGCGCGCGATCCAATTGCGAGATCACGGCGGGCGGCCTCATTGCCGACTGCGCAATCGGACAGGGCCGGGCATTGATCATCGCCGACGCTGCCATACTGGACCAGGATGCAGGTGGTAAGGCGCACGAGAAGGCCCTGCGCGCCCTGACCACCCGGGCTTTTTCGAAACGCTGAGCGCCCCTTGGGGATTACGCGGGAATCGATTTCCCTGTGGTTCGAGTCGCTATCATCACACGAAGGGAAATAGCGGAAACCCTTGCATAATTTTTCCTGAGGCCGCACCAGTTAACCCAAAAAATTACCAATAATTATACAGATAAAACAACACTTTACCGTGTTTTCCCGTGAAAAACCCTAATTTCCCCTTCCATCGCCTCTGCGGGCGCGTTAATACCATTGCTCATCGGACAGGTCGTCTCGTGCTGCGTCGCAATTTTGCGGGGCGGGCCACCCTCGCTAGCGCGTTGGTGGCAGCGGGGAAGGCGTGTTCGGAACGGGGCCCTTTAACTGGGGAATGGGGAAGTGGCAGGCGAGGATTTCGGAGGGTACAATGGACAAGCCTATTCGCCAGCAGGCGATAAGGGCCGGTTCGTGCTGCCTCCGCAATTTCGCAACGCCGTCAAGGAATCGTCCAAGGGACGGTTGTTATGCCTGGTCAAGCACCAGAAGCTGAAATGCCTCGTTGGTTTCGGCCAGTCCCGCCACACCGAATTGGAAGCCCAGCTCGACCGGGAGGAGGAGATGTCCCTCCGCCTCGGCCGCGAGTTCGACCGCGATACCCGTGCCTCGCAACTGTTCGGCTATGTCACCATCCCGTTCGACGATAGCGGACGCTTTGTGATGCCCGACCACATCCGTACGCTCGCGAATATCGACGACGGACTGTTCTTCAACGGCGCGGGCCGTTTCTTCACCGTCTGGAACCCGGCCGAACTGGCCACGATGGATGATGAATGGATCGGCGCAAAGGCCGCGTGTGACAGTCTGATCGCCGAAGCACAGGCAAAGGCGCGCGGCAAATGACCGGCGGTCCGCTCACCGCTCGGCATGTTCCCGTACTGATGCGTGAATGTATCGCAGCGTTGGATCCTGCGCCCGGCGATGTGATGGTCGATGCCACGTTTGGTGCCGGTGGTTACAGCCGGATGTTGCTGGATGCGGGCGCAACGGTGCACGCCTTCGACCGTGATCCCGATGCAATTTCCGCCGGTAGAGAATGGCCTGAAACGCGCGAAAATCCGCCGCGGCTGGTGCTGCATGCACGCCGTTTTTCCGAAATGGTCGATGCATTGGCGGAAGCCGGGCTGGACAAGGTTGACGGCGTGGCAATGGATATCGGCGTATCCTCCATGCAGCTGGACCAGGCAGGGCGCGGCTTCGCCTTTTCGCAGGATGGGCCGCTGGATATGCGCATGTCACAGGAAGGCGAAAGCGCAGCCGATTTCCTCAACACCGCCAGTGATGAAGCGATTGCCAACGTACTCTATCTGTACGGCGAAGAGCGCCAGTCGCGCCGCGTCGCCCGCGCCATCGTTGCAGCGCGTCCGCTCACCACGACCGGCGATCTGGCGCGGGTCGTGCGCAAGGCGCTTGGCTATCATGCGGGCACGCCGAAAGACCCGGCGACCCGCAGTTTCCAGGCCATCCGCATCCATGTAAACGCAGAGCTTGACGAATTGACCGAGGGCCTGTCCGCAGCCGAGAAAGTCCTGCGCGAAGGTGGCCGCCTGGCGGTAGTCAGTTTCCACAGCCTGGAAGACCGGATCGTGAAGCGTTTCCTGCGCGATGCATCGGTCAGTGGCGGCGGTTCCCGCCATTTGCCCGAAGCGGAGGCCCGGCCGCCGGTATTCACCGCAGTGTCCAAGGCCGTCCGCCCGTCGGAAAAAGAGGTGAATGACAACCCGCGGGCCCGCTCGGCAACATTGCGCTATGCGGTCCGGACTGCCGCCCCTGCAAGGGAGGCCGCGTGATGTCGCGCGGTAGCCGCCTTCGCCAGACCGGCTGGTTCGTGCTGTTGACGCTGTGCGGGGTCATATTCGTGGTGCTGACGTTCCACGTCAATTCCGTGAAGAACAAGGTGCATCTGGCAGAACGTACGATCATCCAACTGGAACGCGAAAAGCAGACGCTCGAGATCGAATTCGAAGCGCGCGCAAGCCAGCAACAACTGGCCAATTGGAACAAGATCGATTTCGGGTACGAAGCGCCGCGGGCCGACCAATATCTTGATAATCCGCGGCAACTCGCGGCGCTGGGTCTTGCGCGCGATGCCAATGCGCCCGCCCCGATCCGGGTGGCACGGGCTGAGGAGGAAGGCAAACAAACCCTGATTTCGATGGTCTCCCCGGTTACCGGAACACCTGCTGGACCTGACCGGACGGCTGCGGCGCGCAGCACCGTGTCTGCCGGCCGTTCGCTGGCAGAGCGGCTCTCGCGCAGTACCGGGTTCAGCGGCCAGATTGCAGAGGTAAGCGAATGACTGCGATGATGGTCAGCGCGGCCATCTCCTCGGGCCGGGTTCGTCTGGTCAGCATTCGTCAGCAATCGCTAGACGTGGCGCGGCTGCGTGTGTTGTGGCTGGCAATGTTGTTCGCGATGGTGGCAATTGTCGCAATATTACGCATTGTACAGATTGGCATGGGCGGTAGCGGGACGCAAGTAACCACCTTGTCAGAGGCTTTATTGCCCGATCGCGGCGAAATTACTGATCGCAATGGTGCGATGCTTGCACGTGCGTCTTCGGGCTTTGCGCTGTGGTATAATCCGAAGGCGCTGGGCGAAACGGGCAGCCCCTTGGTCCGTTCGCCCGATGATGTGGCCGCGCGGCTCAAGGCTATCTTCCCTGATCTGGATCAGGCCGATATCGCCGCCCGGCTCTCTTCGGGCAGGCCGGGCTATCTGCGCCGCCGTATTCTGGGCGAAGATGCCGACCGCGTGCAGCAGATTGGCGAATTGGCGCTGGAAATGCCGCCGGAAAGTGACCGGATCTATCCGCAGGGTTCGATGGGCGCACATGTGCTTGGCTATGTCGATTCCGCCGGTAACGGCAAAGTCGGGATGGAGCAGGTCCTGAACGATCATCTGCGTGATCCCGCAACGCGCGGCGAACCGGTGGCACTGTCGATCGACCTGCGGGTGCAGGGCGCGCTCGAAGATGAACTGCGGCGCGGCATGCTGTCCACCAATGCGATGGGCGCAGCCGGAATCGTGCTTGACGTTGATACTGGTGAAGTCATGGCGCTGGCATCCCTGCCCGAATTCGATCCGAACAAGATCGATGCCGCAGGCGTAAACCTGATGTTCAACCGGGTGACCAACCAGGTTTATGAACTTGGCTCCACCTTCAAACCGCTGACGATTGCTGCAGCGATCGATGCCGGTGTGGTCCGTGATTTCGGCAAGCGGTATCAGGCCAGTCAGCCGATCAAGGTCGGGCGTTTCTCGATCAAGGACAGCCACCCCCTCGGCGCATCGCTGAATGTGCCGGAGGCGCTGATCCATTCTTCCAATATCGTTACCGCTGAAATTGCCGATGAATTGGGCCCCAAGCGGATGCGCCAGACGATGATCGATCTGGGTATGAACGAACGTCCCTATATCGAACTGCCAGCCAAGGGGTTTCCCATCTGGCCGGGCGATAATTGGCCGCGTCTGCGCAATATGACGGTCAGTTATGGCCACGGGATCGCGGTAACCCCGTTGCATCTGGCAAGCGCCTATGCCGCGATGGTCAATGGCGGGATATGGCGCCCTGCGACCTTGCACAGGCTGGAGCCGGGCGAAGCGCCCAGCGGCCGCCGTGTGTTCAAGGCATCCACCAGTTCCCGGATGCGCCAGTTGCTACGGATGATCGCGGTCTATGGCACCGGCAAGAATGCCGACGCACCGGGTTTCCGCGTTGGCGGCAAAACGGGCAGCGCAGAAAAACCGGGCAAGGGAGGGTACCGCCAATCTTCGCTGGTTTCGACCTTCGCTGCGGCTTTCCCGATGGACAATCCGCGCTATGTGATCATCGCCATGCTGGATGAACCCCAGGGTACAACTGCCAGTTCGTTCCAGCGCACCGCAGCATGGAATGCCGCACCGATTGTCGGGCGTCTGGTCCCCCGAATCGGACCGATTCTGGGCGTCCGGCCCGATAGCCATGCCGATGTCGACATCAGCGACCTGCGGCCCCTGATCCAGAGCGCAATCGAATGAGGCGCGATCAAATAAGGTGGGGTCAATGAAGCTCGGCCAGATTGCCAGCCGCGCCGGAATCGCAATTGCTGACGGACAAGACCTTGCGGTAACCGGATTCGCGATCGACCACCGCAAGATTGCCCCCGGCACCGTGTTCGGCGCGTTTCAGGGCGCGGTGGTCAATGGCGAAGACTTCATTCCTGCCGCAATTGCAGCGGGCGCAGTGGCCATCGTTGCCCGGCCGGAAGCGCTGGTGGAAGGGGCGATCCACATCGCCGCCGAAGTGCCGCGCAAGATCTTTGCTGCGCTGGCCGCACAGTTCTTTACCCCTGTTCCCGCAACCATCGTTGCGGTCACCGGCACCAACGGCAAGACGTCCTGCGTGGAAATGACCCGCCAATTATGGCGCATGGTGGGCCACCGCGCCGCCTCCATCGGAACATTGGGCGTGACCACGCCGGATGAAAGCGTTTCCACCGGGCTGACCACGCCGGATATCGTGACCTTCCTGTCCAACATGAGCGGGCTGGCACGCGAAGGGGTGACCCATGTCGCCTATGAAGCATCCAGCCACGGCCTGTCGCAATTCCGGAACGAAGGGCTGGAAGTGGCTGCCGGGGCATTCACCAATTTCAGCCGCGACCACCTGGATTACCATTCCGACATGGAAGAATATTTCGCTGCCAAGATGCGTCTGTTCGATGAAGTGGTGACGGATGATGGGACGGCTGTGGTGTGGATCGGCACTGGCGCAGAAGCCGGCAAATGGACCGTTCGGGCTCTCGAACATGCGCGAGACCGGAAATTGCGCGTGTTCACGGTGGGCGAGCAGGTGGAAGGAAGCAAAAATGCAATCCGTCTGCTCACTCGTGCGCCTACACAATTGGGACAATCGCTTGAAATTGAATATGATGGCCAGAAACGCACGATCAATCTGCCCTTGATCGGCGCCTATCAGGCTGAAAATGCGCTGGTTTCTGCCGCATTGGTGCTGGCCACCGGCGGCGACCCTGCAATGGTGTTCGATGGCGTATCGCGGCTCCAGCCCGTGCGCGGGCGGTTGGAGCGCGCTGCGATTACCCAGACTGGTGCACCGGTCTATGTCGATTATGCGCACACGCCCGACGCGCTGGAAGCAGCAATTGCAGCACTGCGACCCCATGTAAACGGACGGCTGATTACCGTATTCGGTGCTGGCGGCGACCGTGACCAGGGGAAACGAGCCGAGATGGGCCGGATAGCCTCCGCGAAATCCGACGTCGTGATTGTGACGGACGATAATCCCCGCAGCGAAGATCCCGCGGCAATACGGGCGGAAATCATGCGCGATGCGCATGGTGCTGTGGAAATCGGCGATCGGAGGGAAGCAATTTTCTCCGCAATAGCCCAGGCGCTGGCCGATGACATCGTCCTGATCGCGGGCAAGGGACATGAACAGGGCCAGATTATCGGCTCGGGAGAGACCATGCGTATATTGCAGTTTGACGATGTTACAATTGCCCGCGAAGCTGCCGCTGCGCACGGGAAATCGGCATGAACGCTCCGCAGAGCCGGGTCAGTGCGCTGCGCCATTGGCCAGTCACTACGCGCGACAGATTGCCCATGGCACTGTGGGATGCCGCGGCCCTGGCCGCTGCAATGGATGGTACCGCCAGCGGCGCATTCCAGGTTTCCGGCGTGGAAATCGATTCCCGCGATGTGCGCAGCGGTGATCTGTTCTTCGCCTTGAGCGGCGAAAACACGGACGGGCATACATTTCTGGACAAGGCATTTGCAAATGGCGCAGCCGCGGCGGTGGTCGATCGCCCGGCCCCCTATCCGCACATCCTTGTCGCCGATACGGGCCGCGCTTTGGAAGCCCTGGCACAGGCAGCCAGGGCGCGCAGCGCGGCCGTGCGTATCGGCGTCACCGGATCGGTCGGCAAGACCGGCGTAAAGGAAGCGATTTTTGCCGCGCTTGACCGTGGCAGCCGCGGGCAGGCGCACCGCAGTGTGCGTAGCTATAACAATCATGTCGGCGTCCCGCTCAGCCTGGCGCGGATGCCGGTGCGCAGCGAATACGGCATTTTCGAAATGGGCATGAACCATGCCGGAGAGATCGCCCATTTGACCGATCAGGTGCGGCCGAACATCGCACTGATTACCACCATCGCGCCCGCCCATATCGAGAACCTGGGCAGTATGGAGGCGATTGTGGATGCCAAGGCGGAGATTTTCGCCGGGCTGGAGCCGGGTGGAATTGCAGTAATTCCGGCTGATACACCCTATTTCGATCGTCTGCGCGATCATGCCCTGCGTGCGGGGGCCAAAGTCATTTCCTTTGGCAGCGCCGTTCATGCCGATGTCCGGCTGCTCGATGCAATCCCGTCCGCCAATGGCGGATCGCTGGTTACCGCTGATCTCGGCACTACGCGGATGTGCTATTCCGTGGCGGAGCCGGGCGAACACTGGATTGCCAATTCGCTGGCCGTCATGGCCGCGGTCCGCGCGGCAGGCGGCGATCTGGGCGCGGCCGGTTTGGCGCTGGCGGAAATGGGCGGGCTGAAAGGCCGCGGCGCCCGCCACCGGATCAAGGCCCCTGGCGGCAAGGCGCTGCTGATCGACGAAAGCTACAACGCCAACCCCGCATCGATGCGGGCAACCTTGCGCTCGCTGGGCCAGACACCGGCCACGCGGCGGATCGCAGTGCTGGGCGCGATGAAGGAACTGGGCGATTTCGCGCCGAAATTTCACGAACAGCTGGCCACGCCGTTAACCGAAGCCAATGTCGATTTCGCAATCCTTGTAGGCGAAGAAATGCGCGCCCTTGCATTACACTTGGGGAAAGGCGGCGTGAATGCGCTTGGCAAGGGCCTCTCCTTCGCGCATTGCAATGGCCCTGCTGAAGCGATTACGGCGCTGGAAGAATTCGGGATCACCGCTGGTGATGCCATTCTTGTCAAAGGTTCCAATTCGGTCGGTCTCGGCAGGCTTGTAACCCGTTTCGTGGATCAACAATTTGGGAGCCGGGAAGGCTGAATGCTCTACCTGATCGCCGAATGGATGGGTTTCGAAGGAATTGCCAACCTCGTGCGCTACCAGACCTTTCGGGCGGGCGCGACATTGATGACCGCACTGATCATCGGTTTGATCATCGGCCCCAAATTTATTTCCATGCTGCGCGTCCGGCAGGGCAAGGGGCAGCCGATCCGTTCTGACGGTCCGCAAAGCCATCAGACCAAGGTGGGCACGCCGACCATGGGCGGGCTGATGATCCTGATCGCACTGCTGCTGTCGATGTTGCTGTGGATGGACATGACCAATCCGTTCGTCTGGGCGTGCATGGCGGTTACCGCCGGTTTCGGCTTTGTCGGCTTCCTGGATGATTACGACAAAGTATCCAAGAACAGCCATAAGGGTGTTTCGGGCCGGGTCCGGCTGCTGATGGAATTTGCCGTGGCCGGGGTCGCATCTTGGCTGATCGTCAGCCAGATCAATACCGATCTCTATGTGCCGTTTTTCTCAGACCGGGTAATCCCGCTGGGGCCGTTCTATTATATCTTTGCCGCCACCGTGATGGTCGGTTTCGGCAATGCCGTGAATTTGACCGACGGGCTGGACGGGCTGGCGACCATGCCGGTAATCATCGCCGCGGGTACGTTCGCGATCATCGCCTATCTGGTGGGCCGGGTCGATTATTCCGCATATCTGGGTATCCCCCATGTGCCGGGCGCTGGCGAAATGGCGATATTCTGCGCTGCAATCATGGGCGCGGGGCTTGCATTCCTGTGGTTCAACGCGCCGCCCGCCGCCGTGTTCATGGGCGATACCGGCAGCCTGGCGCTGGGCGGCGCGCTGGGTGCGATTGCGGTGGCAACCCATCACGAGATCGTGCTGCTGATCGTCGGCGGGCTGTTCGTGGTGGAGGTAGCGTCAGTCATCATTCAGGTGTTCTGGTTCAAGCGGACCGGCAAACGCATATTCCGCATGGCACCCATCCATCATCATTTCGAACAATTGGGGTGGAAGGAATCCACCGTCGTGATCCGGTTCTGGATCATCTCCATCGTCCTCGCATTGATGGGGCTGGCAACGCTGAAACTCAGATGACCGCATCATGATCACCTCTTCGGCCTTCTCCGGAAAACGCTACGCCCTGCTTGGCCTGGCCCGGTCCGGGCTGGCCGCTGCAGAGGCCCTGCTGGCGAGCGGCGCGCAGGTGACTGCCTGGGACCGGCAGGACATCGCCCGCGACAAACTGGCCGGGCGCGCCACATTGGCCGATCCGCTGGAGATCGATCTTACCGGGTTTGACGGCGTGGTGGTTTCCCCCGGCGTCCCGATCAACAACCATCCGATCGCGGACCGTGCGGCGAAATTCGGCGTGCCGCTGATTGGTGATGTCGAACTGTTTTCAATCGCCCGCGCCGCTCTGCCGCCGCACAAGGTGGTGGGCATCACTGGCACCAATGGCAAATCGACCACCACGGCGCTGGTCTGCCATATCCTGCAAAGCGCCGGATTGCCCGCACGCATGGCCGGTAATATCGGGCTGCCGATCATGGGCCGTGAACCGCTGGAGCCCAATCAAGCGGGGCCGGGCGTTTATGTTTTGGAATTGTCCAGCTACCAGATTGACCTGACGCGTTCCTTGGCCTGCGATGCTGCTGCGCTGCTCAACATCACGCCCGACCATCTCGACCGGTATGACAGCTTTGACCATTATGCATTTTCGAAAAGCCGCTTGTTCGCGATGCAGGGCAGCGATCAGTTTGCGGTGTTCGGAATGGACGACGCGCCAACCCGCGCGGTAATGGCGGAGGAACAGGCTCGGCGTCCGGCCGGACGCGCGGTTCCGATCGACCGCGAGGCAATTTCTGGGATGCAGGGCGGTTGGCCTTCATTGCAAGGGCCGCATAATCTTCAGAACGCTGCCGCCGCTGTGGCAATTGCAGAGGAATTGGGCGTTACTGCGGCGCAGTGGCGCGCGGCGCTGGCCAGTTTCACCGGCCTGCCGCACCGGATGGAACGCCTGGGTGAATTTGGCGGCGTGCTGTTCATCAATGACAGCAAAGCCACCAACCAGGCGTCGACCGCGCCGGCCCTGGCCGCATTCCCGCCAGACCCGAACCCTCGCATCCACTGGATCGTTGGCGGGCTGGCCAAGGAAGAAGGGCTGGGTGATTGCGCGCATTATCTCGGCAATGTCGCGGCGGCCTATACAATTGGCGAAGCCGGTCCGCGCTTCGCCGATTGGCTTGGCGACCAGGTCAAGGTCGAACGGTGCGAATTGCTGTGCGAGGCGGTGCAGCGCGCCATTGCCGCAGCAAAGCCGGGCGATGTGGTGCTGCTGTCACCGGCCTGTGCCAGTTTCGACCAGTTCCTCGATTATGAACAGCGCGGCGAACATTTCCGCAGCATCGTGGCGGCGTTGACCTGCGGTGATGCGGAATGAATTCTTCCCAGCCCTATATCCCGCAGGCCGGAAAACGGCCTGGCGATCGTCCACAGTCCCCAGACCAGTTCCGCAAATCCAAGCGCGCCGAATTGCGTATCTGGTGGCGCGAAATCGACCGGGTGCTGTTGTTCCTGATCCTGACATTGATGGCGATCGGCACGGCCGCCGTTGCTGCGGCATCGCCGGCCAGCGCGTCACGCCTGTCGACTGCCGATGTCACTTTGCCGGAACTGTATTTCTTCTCTGCCCATATCCGCTGGCAGATACTCGGCCTGATTACCCTGATCGCCGCATCCATGCTGGCGCGCGAAAATGCCCGGCGGCTGGGGGTCATGCTGGCAGGTATGATGATCTGTCTGCTATTCCTGGTTCCGATCATCGGGACGGAGGTGAACGGGGCGCGGCGCTGGATAAATCTCGGGATGAGTTTTCAGCCATCAGAATTCCTGAAGCCTGCATTTGCGATTGGGCTGGCATGGATATGGTCGTGGCGTCTGCGCGATCCCAACTTGCCGGTGATGTGGATTGCCACAGGCGTCATGCTGCTGGTCGCAGCCCTGCTGATGATGCAGCCCAATTTCGGCGATACGATCCTGTTTGCAGGCGTATGGTTTGTCCTGCTGACATTATCGGGCATTTCGGTCCAGCGGATCGGCGGGGTTCTGGCGGCAGGCATTGCCGCGGTGGCGGCGATATATTTCCTGTATGACAATGCGCGCCACCGGATAGATTCCTTCTTTGGCGGGGGAACGGCCTTCGATCAGGTCGATCTGGGGCAGAGGACATTGCTTGCCGGGGGGTGGACCGGCAGCGGGCTGTGGCTTGGCCTGCGCAAGATGAAATTGCCGGAGGCGCATACCGATTACATCTTCTCCGTGATCGGTGAAGAATTCGGGCTGATCGCCTGCGCAATTATCGTGATCCTGTATCTGGCGATCATTGTCCGCGTGCTGATCAGGCTGGTGGACGAGGAAAATCTGTTCACGGTGCTGGCGGCGGCAGGGCTGGCCACTCAGATTGGCGGGCAGGCATTCATCAATATCCTGGTCAATCTGCAACTTTTCCCTTCAAAAGGGATGACATTACCGTTGGTATCCTATGGCGGATCGTCAACCATCGCTGTATGTCTGGCAGCGGGATTATTGCTGGCGATTACGCGCCGCAATCCATTCCTGACACGGGAAACACCTGGGCTACGGCAATTATTGTCCGACACCCAGGCAGGTATCGCGGGCCGAGCGGGCAGCAGTTCCGCCAAGGGAGATCGCGCATGAGCGATGCGAACCGCCATTTTGTGCTCGCCGCGGGCGGCACCGGCGGACATTTGATTCCGGCATTCGCTCTGGCCAGCGAGCTGGAGCGGCGCGGGCATCACGTGGCGCTGATCACCGACGCGCGCGGTGCACAAATTCCGGGCAAGCCCGATTTCCTGCCCGCCCATGTCCTGCCCGCAGGCCGGTTCGGCAAGAACCCGCTCAGCTGGATCAAGGGCGCGCGCGCCGTAACCGAAGGCCGCAACATGGCCCTTCGCCTGTTCGAAACGTTTCAGCCCAGCGCCGTGGTCGGCTTTGGCGGCTATCCGGCACTGCCTGCCCTGCTGGCGGCAACTTCTGCGGAAATACCCAGTATCGTGCATGAACAGAATGCCGTGCTCGGCCGGGTCAACCGGCTGCTCGCGGGCCGGGTCCAGGCAATCGCCACGGCATATCCCGATGTGCGGCGGCTGAAAGACAAACATGCCGGAAAGGTGCATCTGGTTGGCAATCCGGTGCGCGGCAGCGTGCTGTCCCTGCGCGACGAACCCTTCCCGTCCTTCAGCGAAGACGGGTTGCTGCGGGTGCTGGTAACCGGCGGAAGCCAGGGCGCGCGCATCTTGTCCGAAGTGGTGCCGGATGGTCTGGCAATGTTGCCCCCGGCGCTGCGGTCCCGCCTCCAGGTCACCCAGCAATGCCGCGCGGAAGATATCGATGCAGTGCGCGAACGCTATCGCAGCCACGACATTCCCGCCGAACTTGGCACCTATTTCGAAGATATGGACGCCCGGCTGGCTGATGCACATTTGTTCATTGGCCGCGCAGGCGCCTCTACTATTGCGGAATTGACCGCAGTGGGCCGCCCGGCAATTCTGATCCCGCTGCCGATCGCGACTGACGATCACCAGCATTACAATACCCGCGAAATCGTAAAGGCGGGCGGCGCGCGTGCGATCCGGCAGGGCGATTTTACCCCGGGCCAGGTGGCCAAGCAGATACAGGCGATGGCGCAGCGGCCCGAAACACTTGCCACCGCGGCCCATGCAGCATGGAATTGCGGACGGCCCAAGGCAGCATCCGATCTGGCCGATCTGGTGGAAAGTTTCGGCGGCGCGGAGCTGATGG
Organism: Altererythrobacter sp.; assembly: GCA_024636575.1. Taxonomy (GTDB): domain Bacteria; phylum Pseudomonadota; class Alphaproteobacteria; order Sphingomonadales; family Sphingomonadaceae; genus Allopontixanthobacter. The sequence continues at coordinate 10,161 of JAGXGU010000159.1, read as the reverse complement.
ACGTGATCCGCGTCGGCGGGAACAACGCGCGTGCGGCTTCGCAGGGGGAGCGCGTAGCCCAGGGCTCTGCCCGGGATGACGTCTCGTGAGGGGTGTCGGCATCGAAATCGGGACGATCCATTTCGTCGGCATCGGCGGGATCGGCATGTCCGGCATCGCCGAAGTGATGCATAATCTCGGCTATAAGGTGCAGGGCAGCGACATCGCGGAAAGCCCGAGTGTGGAACGTCTTCGTGCGCGGGGGATGCATATCACCATCGGCCATGCGGCGGAAAATCTCGGTGATGCGTCAGTGGTGGTGACCTCCACCGCCGTGCGCCGCACCAATCCCGAGGTTGCCGCCGCACTGGAAGGCCGCATTCCCGTGGTCCGCCGCGCAGAAATGCTGGCCGAACTGATGCGGCTGAAAAGCACCGTCGCGGTTGCCGGGACGCATGGCAAGACCACCACCACATCGATGATCGCGGCCTTGCTCGATGCCGGCGGGATCGATCCCACTGTCATCAATGGCGGGATCATCAACCAGTATGGTTCGAACGCCCGGATGGGTGACAGCGACTGGATGGTGGTGGAAGCGGACGAAAGCGACGGCAGTTTCCTGCGTCTGGACGGCACGATTGCGGTGGTGACCAATATCGATCCCGAACATCTCGACCATTACGGCAGTTTCGATGCGGTGAAGGATGCCTTCGTCGAATTCATCGAGAATGTGCCGTTTTACGGCGTGGCAGTGCTGTGCATCGACCATCCCGAAGTGCAGACAGTCATCGCCAAGGTCCGCGACCGCCGCGTGCTGACCTATGGTTTTTCAGCGCAGGCCGATCTTCGCGGCGAAAATGTGCGGCCCGAAGAAGGCGGCAACACTTTCGACGTGGTACTGCGGGAACGTGACGGGACCACGCGCCGGATCGAGAATATCCACCTGCCCATGCCGGGAAGGCACAATGTCCAGAACGCGCTTGCAGCAGTGGCGGTGGCGCTGGAATTGGGCTGCCCGACTGAAGTTATCTGCAACGGCTTCAACGCATTCGGCGGGGTCAAGCGGCGTTTCACCAAGGTCGGCGAAGTGGCGGTCGGCGGCGGCAAGGCGACGATCATCGACGATTACGCGCATCACCCGGTGGAAATCACCGCAGTCCTTTCCGCCGCGCGGGAAACCACCAGTTCCTCCAAGGGAGCAGGACGTGTGATCGCGGTTGCGCAGCCGCATCGTTACAGCCGCTTGCATGATCTGCTGGAAGGCTTTCAGACATCTTTCAATGATGCCGATATCGTCTATGTCGCGCCGGTCTATGCGGCAGGCGAAGACCCGATCGAAGGCGTGGATGCCGCAGCTCTGGTGTCCGGCCTGAAGGAACGGGGGCATCGTTCTGCATCCACGATTTCCGGACCTGAAGACCTTGCCAGCGAACTGGCCGGGTTGCTGCAACCGGGTGATATGGTCGTATGCCTTGGCGCGGGCGATATTACGAAATGGGCAGCGGGTCTGGCCGATGCAGTGCAGGCTCAACTGAAAGCTGGCGTGAAATGAACGCGCCGCATCAACCCGATGATTGGGCGATGTATGATGATGGCTCCGCGCCGAATTCGGAAGTGGAAGGCGGCGTTTCGTCGCCCGTGCCGATCACCGGAATTCGCGGGCGGCTGACGTCTCAGGCCCCCTTGGCCAAGCTGGTCTGGTTCAAATCGGGCGGAGAGGCGGATTGGCTGTTCGAACCCGCCGATGCCGAAGACCTGCGCGAATTTCTGGAACGGCTGGACGGGCAATTGCCGGTCATGGCGCTGGGCCTTGGTTCCAATCTGATCATCCGCGATGGCGGCGTGCCCGGGGTCGTGGTGCGGCTTGGCAAGGCCTTCGCCAAAGTTGCCGATCTGGGCAACCATGTGCTGGAATGCGGCGGCGGGGCGAGCGGCATTCTGGTGTCCTCCACCGCACGCGATGCGGGTATTGCCGGTCTTGAGTTCCTGCGCGGCATTCCCGGCACGGTTGGCGGATTTGTGCGCATGAACGGCGGGGCATATGGCCGCGAAGTGGCTGACATACTGATCGATTGCGACGTGGTCATGCCGGATGGAAACTGTATCCGCCTGCCTGCCTGCGACCTCAATTACAGTTACCGCCATTCGGCCTTGCCCGAAGGCGCGGTGGTAATCTCCGCCCGCTTCCAGGGCCAAGCTGGCGACCCGGAGGTAATCGGCGCGGAAATGGACCGCATCGCGCAGGCCCGCGAGGATTCTCAGCCGCTACGCAGCAAGACCGGTGGATCGACTTTCAAGAATCCGGAAGGTCACAAGGCGTGGCAGCTCGTCGATGCCGCCGGCTGCCGGGGCCTGACACTGGGCGGCGCGCAAGTGAGCGAGAAGCACACCAATTTCCTGATCAACACCGGTGATGCCACCAGCGCCGATATCGAAGGGCTGGGCGAACTGGTACGCGACCGTGTCCGCGCGCATTCGGGCGTCGCGCTCGAATGGGAAATCAAGCGAGTGGGACGGGTATGACCACCGACAGAGCTCTCAAAGATTATGAGCAGGAGATCGTCGATTATGTCGAAAGCGATGGCTGTTTTGTAACCGGCGTCTTTGATCCGGAAGGGGATGAATCTAACTTCTCGTACTCTGTTGGATTTCCCAAATCGCTCGGACAAAGTGAAGTGATCGTGTTCGGGCTAACTCATTCACTAATGCAACAGATGATCAGCGCCATTTGGAAGGCATGTAACGATGGTGCGAGACTGAGCGAGGGAGCGAAATTCTCCGGTATTTTGGATGGTTTCGACGTAGTGACGCGCTTAGTTGATGTGAAGCGAATCGTTCCGGAATTCTTCAATTCGGCGATGTGGTTTCATCGCCGAGAATTTGGCACCGAGATGGCTGAAGCCTACCAGATTGTCTGGCCAGGTGCGAAGCAGGGTCTGTTTCCTTGGGAGCCGGGCTGTGACCCGTACGTGATCGAATGCCAGCCAGCTCTTTATGAAGCGAATTTACACGGATGACACTCCCCAAACTCCACATCGCTGTGCTGATGGGCGGCTGGGCCAATGAACGGCCCGTGTCACTCATGTCCGGCAATGGCGTGGCCGATGCACTGGAATCGCGCGGGCACGAAGTGACGCGGATCGATATGGACCGCCAGGTTGCGGCGCGAATTGCGGAGGCCGCGCCCGATGTGGTGTTCAACGCCCTGCACGGTGTCCCGGGCGAAGATGGCACGGTGCAGGGCATGCTCGATCTGATGGGCATACCCTATACCCATTCCGGCCTGGCGACTTCGGTGATCGCGATCGACAAGGAATTGACCAAGCTGATGCTGGTACCCCGCGGAATTCCCATGCCCGGCGGGCGGATTGTGCAGAGCGAAGAATTATACGAAGCAGACCCGTTGGCGCGGCCCTATGTGCTGAAGCCCGTCAACGAAGGATCTTCCGTGGGCGTGGCCATCATTACCGACCAGAGCAATTGCGGCAACCCGATCCGCCGAGATGCCGAAGGGCCGTGGCAGAAATTCGATCATCTGCTGGTCGAACCTTTCATTCGCGGATTGGAACTTACTACCGCTGTGATCGACAGCGCCGACGGGCCGCGCGCGCTAGGGGTGACGGAACTCAAGCCTAAGTCCGGTTTCTATGATTTCGATGCCAAATATACCGACGGGATGACCGACCATATCTATCCGGCGGACATACCTGAAGATATCACCGCATTATGCTGTAAATATGCGCTCGACGCGCACCGCGTGCTGGGATGCAAGGGCACCAGCCGCACCGATTTCCGCTGGGATGACGAGCAAGGCGAAGCAGGTTTGTTCGTGCTGGAAACCAACACCCAGCCGGGCATGACTCCGCTCAGTCTGGTGCCGGAACAGGCCCGCCATTGCGGAATGGATTACGCCGATCTGGTGGAGGCTATTGTGGCTGAAGCCTTGAGAAATTTTGCAGATCCGGGCGCGGGAGGCAAAAATGGCGACGATTAAGCGTGGCGGGAAGGGCGTCCGGCGCTCCGTCGCATCGACCAACCGCGCCAACAATGCGCGGCGGGCCAGGGCCAAGACCAGTTCCCTGATGGATGCGGCCATGTCCGTCTTGCCGTTTACCGAAGAACAATTGCACCGGATATTCCTCGCCATCATCCTCGGCGGAACGGCGGCGCTGGCGTGGTTTATCGCCAGCCTGGCCGGCGTGCCGGCGATGGCGCAGCAACAGATTGCGGGTATCGCATCCGATGCCGGTTTTGTGGTGCGCCGGGTCACGGTGACCGGCGTCGAGCGGATGAATGATGCGAAGGTCTATAACAGCGTGCTGGCAAAGCAGGACCAGCCGATGCCGCTGGTCGATCTGCAGGATGTCCGCGCCGATCTGCTGAAGCTCAGCTGGGTAAAGGATGCCCGTGTTGCGCGGCAATTGCCCGACACTTTGCTGATCGATATCGTGGAACGCAAACCCCATGCCGTGCTGGCGAAACCAGACCGGTTGGTGCTGATCGATGCCACGGGCGCGGAACTGGAACCGATTTCAAGAGCCAATGCCAAGGGTATGCTGACCGTGGCCGGGCCTGGCGCGAAGATGCAGGTCGAACAGCTAACCACATTGCTTGACGCAGCGCCCGCGCTCAAACCCAAGGTGATAGAGGCGGAATGGGTGGGCAACCGGCGCTGGGATCTGACTTTTAACACAAAACAGGTTTTGGCGCTGCCCGAAGGCAGTACGGAATCCGCCGCCGCGCTGATCGCCTTTGCCAAGCTGGACGGTGCCAGCAGGATGCTCGGCGGCAAGGTCGCTACATTCGATATGCGCGCGTCAGGACGGATTTACATGCGGGTGCCGGGGCGCGCGCAGGAAGAACTCGAAATTGGTGGGGGCAGTTAATGGCAATGCCGCGGATCAGCCGCGTGTTTGGCGCAGTCAATGTCGGGTCCTTCCGGATTTCCGCGATGATCATGGGTGTCTCCGAGACCGGGGAGATGGTTGTGCTGGGGTCGGGCCACCGCGCCAGCCAGGGGATCAAGCGCGGCTATGTGACAGACATGGCCGCCGCCACCTATGCCATTCGGGATGCGGTGGAACGCGCGGAAAAGAACGCCGGGACAAGCATCTCCAGCGTCTGGATCGGATGCGCCGGGGCAGGGTTGAGCAGCCGTATCGCCGAAGTTGAAATCGATATCGGCGGCCGGCGGATCGAAGAAGAAGATATTGAACATCTGCTGATCGCCGCGCGCGATAATATCCAGCCAGACGGGCGGATGGTGCTGCATGCACAACCGGCGCATTACACGCTGGACGGCGCGAACGACGTGTCCAATCCCAAGGGGCTGCACGCCGAACGCCTGCGGGTGGATGTGCATGTGATGCTGGCCGATGGCGCGCCGGTACGCAATCTGATCGAAGCGGTTCAGAACGCGCATCTGGAGGTGGAATCGGTGGTGGCCGCGCCAGTCGCCGCGGGATATGCCTGCCTGACGCCGGAAGAACGCGAATTGGGCACCGCGCTGATCGAAATCGGCGGCGAAGTGACCAATGTGTCGGTGTACCGCAAGGGAATGCTGCTGGGTCTCAGCGCCATCCCGCTGGGTTCGGCGGATATTACCGACGCGATTGCATCTGCATTCGGTATTCGCCGGTTCCAGGCAGAGCGGCTGAAATGCGTTGCCGGGTCTGCTATCGCCAGCCCGACCGATCACCGCGAGATGATCCCGGTCAATGGCCCGGGCGAGGAAAGCACCGGCCCGGCCGCTCGCGGGGCTGACGAACAGAACCGCATTCCGCGCGCTGAACTGGTGTCCGTGGTTACGCAGCAACTCTCCCGGTTGACCGATGAGGTGGGGCGCTCGCTCAAGGAATTGGGTTTTTCCGGCGCGGTGGGCAACCAGGTGGTGTTGACCGGGGGCGGGGCCGAACTCGCGGGATTTGCCGAATTTGCGCAAAGTGCGCTCGGGCGGACAGTCAGGATTGGCAAACCGCCCGCGCTGAGGGGTTTGCCCGAAGCGCATGCAACGCCCGGTTTTGCGACTTTGGCGGGGCTGTGCATCTATGCCGCGAATGATCCGGTGGACATCCGCTCGATCGGGTCGAAACACCAGCTGACCGCCCATTATTCAGGATTTAAAATGTTTAACCGGGTGTTTCGAGCGGTAAGAGAATATTTTTAGGCAGGACCGCAATGATACGTAGTGAATTAACCACTGTGGATAAGCGGATGCGTGCTATGCAACCGCGATTCACTTTGTGCCAAGCTGAAACACAAGGTTGCTACCAGCATTATACCTCTTGGGGGGAAGTCAAATGAGCATCAACATCGGTCCCGCGGCAACGGATGACATGCGTCCCCGCATTACCGTAATCGGTGTGGGCGGGGCGGGCGGCAATGCCATCGCCAACATGATCCAGGCCCAGATCGAAGGTGTCGAATTTATCGTCACGAACACCGATGCGCAGGCACTCAGCAATGCGGTCGCGGAACAGCGGATCCAGCTCGGCCCGGATATCACCGGCGGCCTTGGCGCCGGCGCGCGCCCCGAAGTGGGCAAGGCGGCAGCGGAAGAAACCGTGGCCGAGATCGAAGATGCGCTGGACGGCGTGAACATGTGCTTCATTGCGGCGGGAATGGGCGGCGGCACCGGTACCGGCGCGGCCCCCGTGATTGCCGAAGCTGCGCGGCGCAAGGGCGTGCTGACCGTGGGTGTGGTGACCAAGCCATTCCTGTTCGAAGGCACCCGCCGGATGCGCGCGGCGGAGGCCGGAATCGCGGAATTGCAGAAACATGTCGATACGCTGATCGTTATTCCCAACCAGAATCTGTTCCTGATCGCAAAGGCCGATACCACCTTCAAGGAAGCCTTCATCCTGGCCGATGAAGTGTTGCAGCAGGGTGTGCGCTCGATCACCGATCTGATGGTCATGCCCGGCCTGATCAATCTCGATTTCGCCGATGTCCGCTCGGTGATGAGCGAAATGGGCAAGGCGATGATGGGCACCGGCGAAGGCGAGGGCGAAAATCGCGCGCTCGACGCTGCCGAACGTGCAATCGCCAATCCGCTGCTCGACGGTGTGTCGATGAAGGGCGCCAAGGGCGTGATCATCTCGATCATCGGCGGCGAAGACATGAAGCTGCTCGAAGTGGACGAGGCTGCGAACCATATTCGCGAGTTGGTGGACGAAGATGCGAATATCATCTGGGGTTCTGCTTTCAATCCAGATCTCGACGGCAAAATCCGCGTTTCCGTGGTGGCTACCGGGATCGACGGGGGCGGAGAATCGGCCCAGGTCGACAGATCCTCGCTGTCCCTCGGCAGCTCGCGCGCGCCAAAGCGTCCTGTCCTTGAATTACCGGGCGATGATGAATTGCCCGAAGAAATGGCGCCCGAAACCGCAGAGAGCTTTGCCAATCTGGGTTCTTTCGATGATGAAGGCGAAGACGAAGGCGATTTCGAAGATGATGGCGATGTTGACGGCATTGTTGATCCGCTCGCCGGGATACGCAGCTACGAAGCCGACGATGAGGGCGATGAAGATGACGAGCTGTCCGCGCCAGCGGACGATGACAGCATCGGCGTTGCCGGCGGAATGGGTGGTTTCGCAGCACCGGAAAACTCAGATGAAGAACTGCTCGACCTGACCGCGGAAGCGGCGGAAATGCTACCGCCGGAAGATCGGCCATCGCAGGACGAATTGCTGCTTGACGCCGGTCAATCGGTGGATGCCGGCAATGTGCATCAAGCTGATGCGCAGGACGATCCCACCCGTCGGCGCGGGCTGGTTTCGGGCGGCACGTCCAGCGCTGGCAGTACCCTTTTCGAACGGATGGCCAATTTGTCTCGCGGATCGTCAATCCGGGACGATGAGGAGGATGATGATGACGATTCGGGCGATAGCAGTTCGCTCAGCATCCCGCGTTTCCTGGGCCGTCAGAACAACCAGTAATTGCACCATTTGGTATGTTGTCCCGCAGCGCGTTCATCGCACTGCGGGACAGTTTTTTCCTGGCCGGTCACCGTGCCACCCTGTCCGGCTGTCGCACGGTGGTTGCGGGACGGCGTTCGGGCGCTATTCACCCAAATTCGGTTAACGGCCGGTGTTTGGTGAATTGTTGTCAGCTTTTGGCCGAAATTGTTCGGCCAAGGTCGGCTGAAAGGAAATAGATCGTGTCAAGATTCGCTGCAGGCAAATCTATAGCAGCCTGGGGCAAAATTCTCTGTTTTTGCGGACTGGCGGGGTTCGCAGTTCCCCTGGCGGCGCAGGCCGGCGATGCGGCGATGTCACGCGCTGTCGTGCAACCATTGCCGCCTGCCGGAGTGGAAGATCTCAACGCTGCGTTGATGCGTCTGGCGCGCAATTCCCGTGATCTGGATGCGTTGATCGATGCCGGAAACGCCTCGCTGCAATTGAACGATATCGATGCAGCGATCGGGTTTTTTGGCCGTGCCGACGAATTGTCGCCTGGCAATCCGGGCGTGAAACTCGGGCTGGCGGGGGCTTTCGTGCGCTCAGAGCGGCCGATCGAGGCCTTGCGGATGTTTGACCAGGCTGAGCAAGCTGGCGCTTCGACCGCCGCAATCGCGCAAGATCGCGGGCTGGCCTATGATCTGGTGGGCGATCCGGCATCGGCGCAGGCGCAATATGCCCGTGCCCTGGCGGTTCGGCAGAGTGATGAACTGGTCCGCCGGATGGCGCTTAGCCAGGCAATCTCCGGTGACCGTGTGGCGTTCGAAAAGACCCTCTATCCCCTGCTTGAGCGGCGCGATCTTGCGGCATATCGCACGCGTGCCTTTGCCTTGGCCATTCTGGGAGACGAAGGCGAAGCGGTGGCCATTGCAGAAGCGGTCATGCCCGCTGAATTGTCTGCCCAGATGACACCTTACCTGCGGTATATGAAGCGGCTGACCAAGGCCCAACAGGCTGCGGCAGGCAATCTGGGGGTTTTTCCGCGCGCGGCGCAGATTGGCCGCGATGATCCGCGAATCGCGCAATATTCCGGTGGAAACGCAGGCGCGAGCGGCCCGGCGGCTGCCGCACGCAATGCCGATGCCAGACTGGCTCCGCAGGGCGAGCCGCTGGGGCCAGCAAAGCGGGACAAGGCCAGTTCGCGCCGGCGGCCCGACCGGGGAACCAGCGCGGTGCCCACGCCGGCCGCCAATACCCGGCTTGCCGGTAACACAGTCACCCAAACATCAGTGCCAGTATCGCAGCCAGCCAGGCGATCCGAATTGCCTCCGGTCCAGACAGTAACGACGCCGGACAATGCCCGGCCCGGATTCGCCCTCGCAACGCCCGGCTCTGGTGCCTCTGATGCGAGCCAGCCATCCATGGAAAGCGTCGCGGTTGTTCAGCAGATTCCCGCTGAAACAGTACCCGCGCGGCCGGCTCCGGTCCCCGATCAGGAACAGCTCAGCGTGGCCGATGCCTTCGCCGGGTTAACTCTTGCCGCGGTCGCTCCTGACAAGACTGGCGCGGTCGATATCAGCGCGCTCAAGCCGAAACGGGAGATTGCGGCCAAGCCCGACCCGAAGCCAGAGGCCAAGCCCGCCGCAAAACCCGAACCGCCGAAGAATCCGAGCCGCGTATGGGTCCAGGTCGCAACCGGACGCGACCCGAAGGCGCTGGCGTTCGACTGGCGGCGGATCAGCCGCAAATCACCCGATGTCTTGGGGGACAAAGCCAAGCCGGCGGTCAAACCCTACATAACCAGTTGGGGGCAGACGAATCGTTTGCTGGCCGGGCCATATCCGGACGAGAAGTCAGCAAAAACTGCGGTTGCAGCGCTGAAGGCGGGCGGCATTGACAGCTTTACCTTCACCAGTTCCGCCGGGCAGGAAATCAACCAATTGCCTTGAGGCCGCATGGCGCAGGCATATCCTGACTAAGTTTTTTGCACAGGCTTTGAACAGGCAAGTTTATTTCTCCCCAACTGCCCGACCCGCCTGCATTGCGGAATCAGGGCAAGGCAAGGCATCCCCGCAATCGATGGCCAGATCAGTGGCTGGATCAATGGGACGCATGATGAGAGCCGGTCAGACTGAATTTGTTGCTAATGACGATGCGGCCCCAGTCGATATGCTGGCCGCTCTGTTCGAAGCGCGCGGCTGGCCGTTCCAGGCGGTTTCGGACGAGGAAATTTCCGGCGAAATCCAGGGCAGTTGGGCAAAATACCAATTGCGCTGCGTCTGGC
>JAGXGU010000018.1 GCA_024636575.1 Altererythrobacter sp. | reverse complement strand
CGGGCACCGCCCTGGGCAGTTTCTACACTTATTTCGATACCAAGGACGATGTGTTCCGCGCGCTGGTGCAGGATATGAGCGAAAGGGTGAAGACAATCGTTGGCGGCGCAATCCGCCCTGACCTGTCGCCGCTCGATGTGGAAGGCACGGCGCTGTCGGCATTCCTAGAATTCGTGCGCACGCACAAGGAAATCTACCGAATCATCGACGAAGCGGAATTCGTCGATCCGGCGAGCTATCGCGCGCATTATGAAACCACCGCAAGCCGGATCGAGGCGCGGCTGGCCAAGGGTATCGAAAGCGGCGAATACCGCCCTGATCTGGAAGAAGCCCATGCATGGGCAATCATGGGAATGAACGTATTCCTGGGCCTGCGTTACGGCGTGTGGACGGACGACCGGTCACCCGGTGAAGTCGCCGAAATCGCCCGATCGATGCTGGAACGCGGGATCGCCAACCCCCGGGACTGAGACTGGCCGGTAGCCTGGCGCCGGTTAGCCTTACTGCGTTTCGAGCGCGTCCAGCAGCTTTTTGATCCGCCTGGCATTTGCGCCAAGGTCACTCAGGCCCACCCGCGAGGTGGAGCGGAAATCAACCTCGCTGCCGCCTTCCACCGCGGTGATCCGCGCCGCCACATCATCCTTGAAGCCATAGAGGAACGTCTCTGCCACGCCCTCCACCCGGCCATTTTCCATCCGCACATCGGCAAATCCGGCGTCGTTCATTGCATCGGCAACCATCTGCGCGGCGATATCCGGGCTGACCGGCAGCACAGCAGTCCTGAGTTCGGGATAGAAGCTGGCGATCAAATCCGCCGAAGTCTTGCCACCCACATCGGCGAAGCGTTCGCCCTGCCATTGTTCCATTTCCCCCAGCGGTGTGTGGAAATCGAGCAGCGGATTGGCCCCCAGCGAAGTGCGCAGCGCCGTTTTGTCTTCCGAATACATCGGCGGATTGGCAGTATTGGTGGTGATATCGTAAATCGGCGGTACGCTTTCGCCCGTTGCCTTTGTCGCCCCCAATGCGGCAAAGAATACACCGGGAATCGCCAGCGCGATCAGCGCCTTGAACCAGCCGCTACGCGGTGCCTTCAGCAGGGTCCAGACCAGTGCGATCGCCGCGATCAGGGCCGTCAGGCCGATCAGGTACAGGCCCCAGGTGAAAGTCATCGTCATCAAGCCGACCTTCCAGTCGATCAGCCCGAATTTCGTGCCAAACGTCGCCACCGCGAACCATGCGATCAGCGCGAGTGAAAGATACAGCGCGAATTGCGCAAATTTGCCCGATTTGGTTGCTGGTTTTGTCATGCGCAGCGTGATGCACCAGTGCTGCACGCCGGGCAAGAGGCTCCGTTCAGTAGGAACCTGTTCCCGGCTCTGTTTCGGACTGTATGTCAGGCCGGGGCGCAGGCTGCGGATTGTTCGGCACCAGGATCAGCACGTTTTCCTCCACGCGCCACGATTTGAGGCGGGAAAGCAAATTCATCCCGATAACATTGGTCTCGCCCAGATTGGGAGCCATCACTGCATCCAGCCCGCGCGCCGCAACGCTGCCGAAACGCAATTCATCAATCGAGGTGACCTGCGCGGAAATAGAGCCATTGGCGGTGTTCAGCCGGATAGGAATTCCGCCCCGGCGCGCTTCCAGCCCGGCGGCGGCAGCAACCCTGTCCGACACCGCAGTCAGCGTGGCGCCGGTATCGACCATGAAGGCGGTCGGGACGCCGTTCACTTCTGCCCGCAGCCAGAAATGCCCGTCAGGCGCCATCGGGATACGCGTTTCCCCGCCTTCGACCACTTGCTGCGGCATCCCCATTTCGGGGATCGCGAAATCCATCCGCGAATCGAAGCGGGACAATTGCAGCACCACGGTGACCAGAATAGCCGCTAGCGCGAGGGTGCTGGCGGTGCTCACCACCCGGCCCAGTGGTATCCGGCGGCGGACCATCATCGCCCCGATCCAGCCTGCCAGAAGCGCGGCGACCACGGCCACGAGCAGGCCCGAGCGGGGGATTTCGGCGATCACCGCCGCCAGAGCGTTCCAGATTTCGGCAAGAGTCATGATATCTATATAGGGATGCTATTCCTGCGGTTCCATGAACCGAGAGGACACATCCTGCGCTATCAGTTCCGCAAGCGCTCTGCCGGAGAGGAATGCGCTTTCCACGCGCGGCCCCGCCAGCCAATCGCCCGCAGCGCCCAAGGCGATTTCGCCGTTCCAGATGGCAATATCGCCGAGGTCCTGCCCGGTCTCCGGCTCCGCCACGGCGGGCACACGGGCGTACCGCCACCGGTGCGCGGCGCAATGGACCGGTTCGACCGGGGCAACCCCCACCTGATCGAACAACTGCGCCAGCATCATCGGGCAAATATCCCGTGGCGTGCGTTCGAGGACTTCACTCGAATATTTTGGCGAACCCTGGATGACCCAGCTTTCGGCCCCTTCCCGCCCCGGCTTGGCGCCGTTGCGCGCAGCCCACGGGATGGGCGCGCCGTCATCGCGGACGACGTCGGCTGCGATATCGATCGGCTGGTCGAACAGGGCCATGACCGCCCAGCAGGGATCGGACCGGACCGCCGCCGCCCGCCGGGCAATTTCCGGCGCCGCGTCCGCCAGCAGAACGGCGGCCTGCTCCGCCGGCACTGCGGCAACCAAACGGTCGAAATAGTGAGCGGTGTCACCGGTGCGGACCTGCCACAGCGCGCCTTCCCGGGAAACGCTATCCGCACGCGTGCCCCACCGCACATCGAGCCCTCCGGCCATATGACGCAGAGGCGCGTTCATCCCCGGCACTCCGATCCACGCTTCACTGCCCGCTGCGGGCCATGGGGCGATGACCCCCTCTGCCTGCCATGTCCGGCACACGGCGATAAAGGCAGGATCGCGGGCAGTGAAATATTGTGCGCCGTGGTCGAAGCTGATTTCGCGGTTCCCGGCAGCGATTCGCCGCGTGGCCATCCGACCGCCCGGCCCGCGCCCCTTGTCGAAAATTGTGCTGGCAATGCCCCGCTGCGCCAGTTGCACCGCACAGGTCAGGCCAGCCATCCCGCCGCCGACGATCCCCACACTGACAGGCCGGTTCACGGCGCGCTCCGCGGAATGCTCGCCTCCGCCAGGATCAGGGAGAAGCGCCCCGCCGCGTCGGTCCAGCGGTGCATCGGCGTCCAGCCGCCCGCCAGCAGCAGCGTAGCGGAACTGCGCTGGTCGAATTTGTGGCTGTTTTCCGTGTGGATCGTTTCGCCCCTGGCCATTGTAAAGCCGCGTCCGGCGATCTCGAATTCCATTTCCCGCTTCGCTTCCAGATGCATTTCGATCCGGGCGAAATCATCGTTCCAGCGCGCAACATGGCGCAAATCCTCCACCGGAATGGTTCCTGCCAGCTCCCGGTTGATCCGGCGCGCCAGATTGAGATTGAATTGCGCCGTGACCCCGGCGGCATCGTCATAAGCCGCCTCCAGCACCTCCCGGTCCTTGATCAGGTCCATCCCGATCAGCAGCCGCGCAGTTTCCCCCAGGGTCTCTCGCATGGTCCGCAGCAGGTCGACTGCGGTACGGGCGACCATGTTCCCGATGGTGGAGCCGGGGAAGAAGCCCAGTTTCGGCATTCCTGCCACGCCGTCCGGCAGGGCAACCTTGCGCATGAAGTCCGCCTCCACCGGATGGACCGGGAGTTCGGGAAACTTGACTGCAAGGTCGTCCGCTGCCGCGCGCAGGAAATCTCCCGAGATATCGAGCGGAACATAAGCTGCCGGGTTAATCGCGCGCAGTAGCAGCGGAGTCTTGACCGAACTTCCCGAACCGAATTCGACCACTGCCCGGCCCGGCCCGATCAGCCGGGCAAATTCTTCTCCGCGCCGTTCCAATATCTCGGTTTCGGCACGGGTCGGGTAATATTCAGGAATCCTGGTGATATCCTCGAACAATTGCGATCCGGCATCGTCATACAGCCACCGCGCGGGAACTGCCTTCTGAGCTTCCGACATGCCGTCGAGCACGTCGGCGCGAAATGCGCGGTCCACCCCGCCTTCGTCCCGGTCGACAAGTTTGAGGCCGATGTTGCTGGTCATCAGATGTCCTTCGCCAGCCGCAGGCCGGTAAATTGCCACCGTTGGTGGGGATAGAAGAAATTGCGGTAGGTGCTGCGCGAATGCCCGCGCGCAGTGGCGCAGCTCGCACCCTTCAGCACGAATTGGCCGGACATGAACTTGCCGTTATATTCGCCAACCGCGCCCGCTGCCGGCTGGAAACGCGGATAGGGCAGATAGGCGCTGCGGGTGAATTGCCAGCAATCGCCGAACAGATCGCCGGTCCCGCTCGGTAATGGCGGCGTCGCGGTGTCAAGCTGGTTGCCGGCCGCGGGATCGTGATCCTGCGCCGCCGCTTCCCATTCGAATTCGGTTGGCAAGCGGGCCCCTGCCCATGCGGCAAAGGCATCCGCTTCGTAATAGGAAATATGCGTGACCGGGGCGTCCGCATTACGGGGTTGCCAGCCGGAATGGGTGAAATGATCGCCCCCGTGCCAATATAGCGGCGCGGTGATCGCTTCACGCTGCACCCTTGCCCAGCCATCCGACAACCACAGGGCGGCGCTGCGATAGCCGCCGTCGGCAATGAATTCGTCCCATTCGCCATTGGTCACCAGCCGGTCTGCCAATGCGAAAGGTTCCAGCAGCACCCGGTGCCGGGGGCCTTCATTGTCGAATGCGAAAGCGGGGCCGTCCGCCGGATCGTGGCCGACCATTGCAATCCCGCCGGGATGGTTCTGCCACCCCATTTCCCCTGCGGCCAGGCAATTGCCAGCAATATTGTCGAACATCGCCGGGCCGAGCGGGTTCTGGAACAAGGCATGTTTGATGTCGGTCAGCAGCAATTCCTGGTGCTGCTGTTCATGCGCTATGCCGAGCCGGATCAGCCCGGCCAACCGGGGATCGGCCAATAATGGCACCATGGCCTCGTCCACATGGGCGCGCCATTCCAGGATTGCAGAAACCGTTGGCCGCGACAGCATACCGCGCGAAAACCGCGCAATCCGCTCCCCCTCAGCCTCGTAATAGGAATTGAACAGGAATGGCCAACGATCATTGAACAGGCGGTAACCAGCGGCGTGATCGCGCAGCAGGAATGTTTCGAAGAACCAGTTGGTATGCGCCAGATGCCATTTTGCAGGGCTGGCATCTTCCATCGATTGCAATGTTGCGTCGGCTTCGGAAAGTGGCCCGATCAATGCCTGGGTCAGCGCCCGGGTAGAGCCATAGCAATGCGCCAGATCATCCGAATACGCAGGCACTTTTGTGTTCTGGATCGGTGTCGAGACGGCAGTCTCGGCCATAAGCTGTCCTTCGATCTCGTCCGGGGCAATCGCAATATGGGCCAGAAAGCATAGATTTTAAAGAACTGCCGGGGTTTTTATGCCGCCCGGCTCTACTACGCAGCCATGCGCACCTGGTTCCTGCCCGCTTCCTTGGCGCGGTACAGCGCAGCATCGGCAGCAGCAAACAGGGTCAGGCTGGTGTCCCCCGGCTGCCAGATGGCATAACCGACACTGGCGGTGACGGGCGGCACCCCGGATGGTCTGCTGCTCGCCTCGATCGCGCGGCACAAACGCTCCGCCGCGTTGCCGGCAATCTCGCAGCATGCATCGGGTAGCAACCAGATGAATTCCTCACCGCCTACGCGGCCTAGCAGATCGCTGTCCCGGATCTGCGACAAGGCGATTCCGGCAATCCGTTTCAGCACCTCGTCTCCCGCCTGATGGCCGAACCCGTCATTGATCGACTTGAAATGATCGAGTTCGAAAATGATCAACGACAATTTGCCCCCGTCCTGGCGACATTGCAGGATGCGCTGGTCGATCTCCGCCATGGCCTTGCGGCGATTGGCGAGCCCGGTGAGCGGATCGGTCATCGCCAACACGCGCGCTTCGGCGGCCAATTCCAGCGCCTCAGTCTTTTCCTCTGCCAATTGCCTGGTTTGGCGGTATTCGTCGGTGACGTCGGATATCACTGCGTCGACATAGCGCAGGGTTCCATTGCCGTCGAAAGCGTTGAGTGCATCCATCCGCAGTAACCGCTCCGCCCCTTCGGGCCCGATAATGTCATATTCGATCCGAAAGACATCCCGCGCCTCTGCGTGATCCCGCAGTGACCGCCACAGGGCATCCCCGCCATTCCGGTCCAGCTGGTGGCCAGTGCTTCCCGCAGCTTCCGCACTATCTTCGATGCCGTATATCCGCCGCATCTGCGGGGACCAATATTGCGTCCCGCGCACTGGATCGTAATGCCAGTGGCCCATTTTCGCCAGACTTTCGATCCGGTTCAGGATTGCATGTTGCTGCGCTAGCCGCGCCCGCGTCATCCGCAGCGTTACAGCCAGGAAATGCACAGCCGCCACGGCGGCGCACAGTAAAATACCAAGCGAAATTGCATAAAACTGAGGCAGAATTTCCATACGCAGGCGACACTCCATTCGCCAGCAACCTTAACGGCGAGCGTTTAGAGGACCGCCAACAGTGAGGTAGGGGTTTCTACCTGTAAATTGCCATTCAGGCAGCGTTGGCCTGCCGCTCCGCCACTTCCAGATTGAGCATTTCCGCCAGCAGGAACGCCAGTTCCAGCGATTGCGCCGCGTTCAGTCGCGGGTCGCAATGCGTATGATACCGGTCGCCCAGGCGGGCATCGGTGATCGCCACCGCGCCGCCGGTGCATTCGGTCACATCCTGCCCGGTCATCTCGATATGGATGCCTCCCGCGTGGGTGCCTTCCGCGCGGTGAACGGCGAAGAAGCCCTTCACCTCGCTCAGAATCCGGTCGAACGGCCGGGTCTTGTAGCCGCTATCTGCCTTGACCACGTTGCCGTGCATCGGATCGCAGGACCACACCACATTGTGCCCTTCGCGCTGTACCGCGCGTACCAGCGGCGGTAGCCCGGTTTCGACCTTGTCATGGCCAAACCGGCTGATCAGGGTCATCCGCCCGGCTTCGCGCGCGGGGTTCAGCGTGTCCAGCAAGCGCACGAGCGTGTCCGGCTGCATGCTCGGGCCGCATTTCATGCCCAGCGGATTGCCGATACCGCGCGCAAATTCCACATGGGCACTGCCTTCGAAACGGGTCCGGTCTCCGATCCACACCATATGCGCGCTGGTATCGTACCAGTCGCCGGTCAGCGAATCCTGCCGCGCCATCGCCTGTTCATAGGGCAGCAGCAGCGCCTCGTGACTGGTGTAGAAACTGGTGCCTTGCAATTGCGGCACGGTTTGCGGATCGATGCCGCAAGCTTCCATGAAATCCAGCGCTTCGCCGATCCGGCCGGATACTTCGGCAAATTTGTCCGCCCACGGGCTGCGGCCCATGAAATCGAGTGTCCACCCGTGTACCTGGCGCAAATTGGCATAGCCCCCGCCGGCAAAGGCACGCAGCAGATTGAGCGTGGCGGCAGCCTGTGAATAGGCGCGGACCATGCG
>JAGXGU010000158.1 GCA_024636575.1 Altererythrobacter sp. | reverse complement strand
CGCAGCAACTGCCTTACTGGCAAGTTTGGTGATTCTTATCGCGGCGCTCGTCTGGCGCTTGATCGAGATTACCGCCTAGAATCTGGTCCGCGCCAATTGACGAAGGTCACTCCGGTACCCGTTTCCCCGCCCAGTCGAACACACCGCCGCTGTCCTCCGGCTTTAGGGCGTCCAGCAAAGCCAGAAGGCTTTCCGCCGAGTGCTGCGGGGTGAACAGTTTGCCGTCTGGCACATTGCCCTGGAATGGCTGCGACAGCGGCGTATCGACGGTGCCCGGATGCAGGCCCGCCACCACGGCATGTTTGTGCGTGCGGCCCAGTTCGATAGCGAAATTCTTCAGCAGCATATTCAGCGCCGCCTTGGATGCGCGGTAGGAATGCCAGCCGCCCATGCGGTTGTCCGCAATCGATCCGACGCGGGCCGAAAGCGCTGCGAACACTGCGCGCCGGTCCCTCGGCAGCAGCGGCAGCATGTGCTTGGCGATGATTGCCGGGCCGATGGTGTTGAGCAGCAACATTTCCTGCATCGCGGCAGGCTCCAGCTTGCGGTAGCTGCGTTCCGGCCCGGTGCCGTCTGCCAGGGTCAGCACGCCGGTGGTTACAACCACCAGTTCGGGCGGATCCCCCGCCATCATCCCGGCCGCTGCCGCGATGCCTTCTTCATCGGTCAGATCGAACGCGAAAGGCCGAAGGCCTGGCCCCGCAGGTACAGCCCCGCCGCGCGATCCGGCATAGACGGTGCCGACCCCGCGCGCCGCCAGCGCGGTGCACATGGCCGCACCGATCCCTCCCGAAGCCCCGAAAATTGCCGCGTTTTTCGGGAAATTTGCGGTGCTTGCCATGGTATGTCCTGTTGTTCGGGTTGCGGCTTCTTCCCACCCAATCCCCCGCAAAAGGGGCAGTTCCGAAACGCCGCCGGGATCAATACTTACCACCCGAATCGCTTCGCCCGATATACGCCCTAAAGCCTACCCTTGCCCTCGGCGGAATTGACGTTAGATAGACACCTAACAAATCTGGGCACGCAGTACAGAAAGCATACCAAATGGCCACTTTCACCCTTCCGAAGAATTCCAGGATCACTGGCAAGGGGCGTTCGCATCCGGCGAATGGTGCGAAAAACGTGCAGAAATTCAAGATTTATCGCTACGATCCCGATAGCGGCGAGAACCCCCGCTATGACCAGTTCGAAATCGATCTGGACGATTGCGGACCGATGGTGCTCGATGCACTGATCAAGATCAAGAACGAAATCGACCCGACGCTGACCTTCCGCCGCAGCTGCCGCGAGGGGATCTGCGGGTCCTGCTCGATGAATTTGAACGGCAAGAACGGTCTGGCCTGCACCACCGCGATGAGCGATCTGAAGGGTGAAATCCGGATCACTCCGCTGCCGCATATGGAAGTGATCAAGGATCTGGTGCCGGATTTCACCCATTTCTATGCGCAATATGCCTCCATCCGGCCATGGCTGCAGACGGTCAGTACCACACCTTCGGGCAAGGAACGGCTGCAAACCCCGCAGCAGCGCGAACAATTGGACGGATTGTATGAGTGCATCCTGTGCGCCTGCTGCTCCACCGCCTGCCCATCCTATTGGTGGAATTCGGACAAGTTCCTCGGCCCGGCAATCCTGCTTCAGGCGTACCGCTGGCTGGCCGATAGCCGCGATGAAATGACCGGCGAACGGCTGGACGATCTGGAAGACCCCTTCCGCCTGTATCGCTGCCACACGATCATGAATTGTTCCAATGTATGCCCCAAGGGTCTGAGCCCGGCCAAGGCGATTGCGGAAACCAAGAAGATGTTGGCCGAACGGCACATCTGATCGGTGCCGGATGACGATAAGCACTTCGAATATCGGGAACATCCCGCCCACCCCGGCTGGTTTACCTGGAATTTGCGCGACCAGACCCGCTTCAATGCGGTAGTCATGGGCGAGTTGATCGTCCGCACCGAGGGCGAGAAATGCCGCCTGCGGATGTTTCCCGAACGCAAGCACACCAATCTGCAGGAAATGATCCACGGAGCGACCACGCTGTCACTGATCGACATTTCCTTGTTTGCCGCCATGCGCACGCTGACCACTGGTGAGCCGGGCCCGGCGGTGACGCTTGAACTGTCCACCCAATTCATCGGTGGGGGCAAGGTCGATGAACCGCTTGATGCCGTGGTTTGGATCGTGCGCGAAACCGGAAGGCTGCTGTTCCTGCGCGGCGATGTCGAACAAGGCGAACACAAAGTCGCAGCCTATTCCGGCATTGTCCGGAAGGCTTCGAAAAAGTGACACCCCGCCAATGAGCGTCACCCAATGAGCGATACAATATCGCGCTATGATGAATTGGTGGCCGCGGGTGAATTGCGGCCCGATCCGCAACAGCGCGATGCAGCGCAAAAACTGGCGGCGCTGCGCGAACAGCTGGTTGCCGGATCCAGACAGGGCATTCTGTCCAGACTGTTCGGCAAGGCGAAACCAGCGCGCGGGATTTATCTGTGGGGCGGTGTCGGACGCGGCAAATCCATGCTGATGGACCTGTTCCACGATGCACTGGCGATCAGCGGGAAGCGCCGGGCCCACTTTCACGCCTTCATGCTGGAAGTGCACGCCCTGCTGCATGAAGAACGCAAGAAGGAAAGCGGCGATCCGATCATCCCCGTTGCCGCCAGAATTGCCGACGGGCTCCGCTGCCTCGCCTTTGACGAGATGGTGGTGAACAACAGCGCCGATGCAATGATCATGAGCCGCCTGTTCCGCGCCTTGATCGAAGATCACGGCATCACCATCGTCACCACGTCCAACCGGCCGCCGCAGGACCTTTACAAGGACGGGCTGAACCGCGAACATTTCCTGCCCTTCATCCAGCTGATCGAAAGCCGGCTGGACGTAATCCCCCTGAACGGCCCAACAGATTACCGGCTTGAACGGCTGGGCGGCATAGACAATTGGCACACACCCATTGGCGACGAGGCAACCGCGCAACTGCGCGAAGTGTTCTTTCGCCTGACCGACTATAATCCGGACGATGCAGAAAACGTCCCTTCGGGAGAGCTGGACCTGGGCGGCGGACGGATGCTTTTTGTGCCGAAATCGCTCAAAGGCGTCGCCGTTTTCAGCTTCAAGCGCCTGTGCCGCGAAGCACGCGGGGCGGCGGATTATCTGGCAATCGCTCAGGCCTATCACACGGTCTTGATCGTGGGCATTCCGGTAATGGGGCCAGAAGACCGCAACGAGGCTGCGCGGTTCGTAACGCTGATCGATGCATTGTATGAATACCGGGTCAAGCTGTTCGCATCTGCCGCTGCGGAACCCGGTGATCTTTACCAGGCAGGCGACGGCAGCTTCGAATTCGAACGCACCGCCAGTCGGTTGATGGAAATGCAGAGCGCGCAATATATGGCACTGGGGCACGGGACGGAGGGTTGAAACACCCGTCAATGCACCCAAATCATGTATCATCCCGGCGATAACATCCCGCCGATGCAGGAATATTCTATGATCGATATCAGACCCTTTGCCTCTCTCGGGGCGGCAGACCACGGCTGGCTGGATGCCCGCCATCACTTCAGCTTTGCATCCTATCACAATCCAGACCGGCTGAGCTGGGGCCAGATTCGTGTGTGGAATGACGATACGATTGCACCCCGCAGCGGTTTTCCGCCCCACCCCCACAGCAATATGGAAATCGTCACCTTCGTGCGCACAGGCGCGATCACGCATAAGGATTCGCTCGGTAATATGGGCCGGACCGCTGCGGGCGATGTGCAGGTGATGAGCGCGGGCAGCGGGATCACCCATGCTGAATATAATGTCGAGGACGAGGCGACCACGCTGTTCCAGATCTGGATCATCCCCGATGAGACGGGCGGAGATCCGTCATGGGGACAGCGGGAGTTTCCCCGCGGGACCCGCGCCGGACAATGGGAAGTGCTCGCCAGCGGCAATGCCGGACAGGACGGCGCTCTGCCGATCCGGGCCGACGCGAAAATTGTCGCGGCCACGCTCGCTGCGGGGACGAGCGCATCCTACTCTGCCGACCCCGCGCGGCATCAATATCTGGTGGCGCCCACCGGGAAAATCCGCGTCAACGGTGTGGAGGCTCAACCGCGTGATGGCATTGCCATCACCGGCGAGACGGACATCACGGTGGAGGCGATCGAAGACGCAGAACTGGTGATGGTGGACGCGCGCTAGAACGCAAAAATAAATATATGGCTGGGCCCGAAACGGTCAGGCGGCGTCGGCAAGCCTTTGCTGCGCCGCCGCCAGCCGGGTCATCACTTTCAGATCCAGATCACGCAGTTGCAGCGCTGCATCGGCCCATAATTCGGTGATCCGGTTGAGTTCATCGAGCTCAAGATTCCACACTGTCTTGGTTGCCCTGCGGGAATTGACCAGCCCGGAATGCCGGCGGTCCGACTTCTTGATGAATTCGCGGCACGCATTCAGCCCGTCACCATTTTCAGCAAGGTGGTGGACAATGCCCAGATCGTACATTTCTTCGGCAGTATAGGTCTGGTTCGACACGATCAGCCGGTCTGCCATCGCGCTACCCAGCTTGCGGGTCAGCAGCGCATGAGCACCCATCCCTGGGAACAGGCCGAACATCACTTCGGGCAGGCCGAAGGTCGCCCCGCGTTCGGCGATGATGTAATCGAATGACAGCAGGGCTTCGAAACCACCGCCCAGTGCGGCACCTTCAACCAGGCCGATGGTCAACATCGGAAGGTCCAGCGTGTGAATATTGCGGTGCAGGATTTCGCAGCAACGATGGCCGTAATGCACCAGCCCCGCACGGTCGCGCGCGGCAATCAGTTTGTGGAACAGCTTCAGATCACCGCCGAAGCAGAACACCCCGGGTGCGCGGCTGCCCAGGACCAGATAGCGCAGCGGCACCTTTCCAGGGCCGAAACCTTCCGCAATCAGGCGCTGCCAATTCTCGAAATCGGCCAGCATGGTCGGGGTGAAGCTAGGCCGGCCTTCCGGCCGCATATAGCTCCACAATACTTCGAATTCACTGTCGTAGAGGACATCCAGCTCGCTAAGCGTAAGCAATTGTTCCGGGATGGCAGCATGAACTGCGCTTTCCGAAAAGAGGATATCTTCATTACTAGTGAAACTCATTACGGAATTTGCACTGCTATCCATTGTCGTCAGATCCCCTCTGAAGCGCGGTGCCTAACCGATTCATTTCGACCCCCTCTGCCCTGATACACGTGGTCTTTTTTGTTCTTGAAGGAATCTAGGCTGCTAAATACTTGCTTGGCAACCAAATAATTTCACGGTCAAATAGGCGCCCGTCCCGCTTCAGGGCGATGGCCAGTCAGCAGAATGCCGCATCGGGAGCGGTCAAGCGGATAAACCAAGGTTTTCCACTGCCCGGTCCAGCATCAATAATTGCCACAATAATCGGGCATGATCGCTCCGACCGGAAATGTGTTCTTCGGCGAGTGTTGATAGACGCTTGGAATCGAACCACCCGGTCCGAGCCAGTGCCGCGCTCGACCCGATGCTGCGGGCCTGACCGGCCAGCGGGCCGCGCAACCATTGGGCCAACGGGGTCACGAAGCCCTGTTTCTGGCGGTACAGAATATTGTCCGGCAGGTACCGTTCCATCGTGTGTTTCAGCAGCCATTTGCCCTGTCTTCCGCGAATGCGTTCGCGGTGCGGCAATCCGGCGGCGAATTCGATCAGCCGGTGATCGAGCAAGGGTTCGCGCGCCTCCAACCCCACTGCCATGCTGGTCCGATCCACCTTGGTCAGGATATCGCCGGGCAGCCAGAATTTGAGGTCCACATATTGCGCCCGGTCCAGCCCGGACTGCGCCGGAGCATCGCGCATCATCCGGATCAGCGGATCTTCGGCGCGGTAGTCGCCGCGGGTTTTCAGGAATGCGTCGGAATAAAGCGCCTGGCGCAATTCAGGGGGGATCACGGACAGGCCGCGCGCATATCCTTCCTCTCCGCTGGCGGCGAGCGACAGCAGGGTGGATTTCGCGCGAAGCGGGCGCGGGGCCCAATCGGCCTTGGGCCAGGCCCGGCCCAGCGCGCCAAATACCGGGCCGCGCAGGAAAGATGGCAGCACCGCCCGAGCCTGTTCCTCGCGCGCATGGAGCATTTGCCGTCGGTATCCGGCAAAAGCCTCGTCCGCCCCGTCACCCGACAGCGCCACGGTGACATTTTCCCGCGCCAGTTCGCACACCCGCAGGGTCGGCAGGGCAGAGGCATCGGCGAAGGGTTCGTCGAAAATTCCCGCAATGCGGTCAATCGCGCTGAAATCATCAGGGTCAACCGTCCGGCTGCGGTGATCGGTGCCGAACATCTGCGCAACCTGCTGGGCGTAAGCGGTTTCATCCAGCGCGGCGACATCGAAGCCGATGGAACAGGTCCGCACCGGTTCCCGGCTCGCCTCCGCCATCAGGGCGACAACGCTGGAACTGTCCACCCCGCCCGACAGGAAAGCGCCCAGCGGCACGTCGGCAATCATCCGCGATGTCACCCCGTTCCGCAGATGGTGCAGCAATTCGGCGGAAAGATCGGCGGTGGTTCCCTTGCGCCGATCGGCAAAGCTGATGTCCCACCATTGCACCGGACCGCGCGGCGGCGCACCATGTTTCAGCAAGCGGTAATGCCCGGCGGGCAGTTTTTCCACACCCTTCAGGAAGGACCGGTGATCGGGCACATAGCCCCAGGTCAGGTAATCCTCCACCGCCAGCGGATCGGCCTCCCGCCGCAGCAGCGGATGCGCCAGCAAGCCTTTCAATTCCGATGCGAAGGCAATGCTGCCATCGCTCAGCCGCGCGGTGAACAGCGGCTTTACCCCCATCCGGTCACGCGCCAGGAACAGCTCGCGCGTTTCGCGGTCATATATTGCAAAGGCGAACATGCCGTGCAGGTGGTCGAGGCATTTTGCGCCCCATTTCTGCCACGCCGCCAGGATTACTTCGGTGTCGCCTTCGGTGTTGAATTGCGCGCCCATTGCAGCAAGTTCGCGGCGCAATTCGCGGAAATTATAGATTTCGCCGTTAAACACGATGACCGCCCGGCCATCGGCGGAATGCATCGGCTGGGGGGAGCCTTGCAGGTCGATGATCGACAGGCGGCGGTGGCCCAGACCTACACCCGGTGCGGTCCACACCCCAGAACCATCGGGGCCGCGGTGAGCAATTGCATCGCACATCCGCTCAACCCGCAGTGGATCGACCGGTTTGGGCGTTTCATAATGGAAAATACCGGCAATTCCGCACATTGCAGCGCCTTAACGAAGTCCGGCGATACGGTCCATCCATTCACCTTCATCGCCCATATCCCTGCGGAACGTGGCGATGGAACGTGCGGCGGCCTGTGCCTCTGTCTGCTCGGCGGAAATAATTGCCAGAATGGTCGGTTCCCGGCGCAGCAACAGCCGGCTTTGCATCACCGCCAGTTTCAGACGGGCGGCACTGCCAGTGGTCAGGTTTCCGGAACGATAGGATGTCTCGGCCAGCCGTTTGACCTGCCCGAATGCGAGCAGATAATCCGCCCGCGCCCCGGCATTCGAAATGCCCGGTTCCAGCCAGCGCCATGCAGTGTCGGGGGTCAATGCACCTTCGCCAAATGCGCTGGCTTCGCGGCCCTCTCCCTGTCCTGAATATACCGCGATGAAGACATCGACTTCCTGCCCTGCACTACTGCGGTAGCGGCCCAGCAGGCGGTGATCCGCCCCGGCAGCGCGCGGTTCCCATGCCGCAGTCGGGGCGTAGTCCACCAATTCCCAGCCCGGCACGGCTGGCAGGGCAATGCTTTGCGGCAAGCGTGCCTCGGCCCCTGACGCCAGCGCGGCCCATAGCGAAGCCAACAGGCCAAGCCCCAGGATTGCGCCCAATGCCCCATTGCCGCGCATGGTCAGCCTCGACAATGCAGCCAATATGGGGGAACGTTCCAGCGCAGCCACATCCGGTCCCAGGTCATCGGGTGAACGATCGAACCAGCGCCACGCCGCCGCCAGCAGGATGAACACCACCAGCGCAAAGAAAATCCAGCCGTAAAAGATATGGTCGAAGCCTGCAGCAAATTCGATGCCCTGGCTTTGGGCGATATAGATCGTTCCCCAGGCCCGCACCCCATTGGCCAGGATTGGCAGGATGATCGCGGCGGCAAGAAACAGCCCCCGCCGTTTCCAACTGCGGAAACAGGTGTGCGCCACCAATGCCCCCAGCGCGATCATCGCAACCAGAAACTTGACCCCGGAACAGGCCTCCGCAACTTCGAACAGCCCGGCGGGAGTATCGATGAACACGCCCTCGATCACGGCGGGAATGCCGCTCAGATGGGTTAGCTGGATCACCAGCTTGGCGGTGATCATCTGCAGTGCCGGGACCAGTTCATCACCGAACGGCACCAGGAACAGCATGAAGCCGAGCGGGAACGCCATGGCGGCGGAAACCCGCGGCCCGAGCAGGGTCACGACACTCGCCAGCAACATCACAACCGCTCCAAGCTGGCTGGCGGAATTAACGCCCGCGATGGTGCCGAGCAGCCACAGGAACAGCGATCCGGCGATGGCGACCATACCCGGCCACCATGGCGCAGGTTCCAGCCGCGCCAGTTCCGCGCGCCGGGTCCAGACCAGCCAGCCGACAATTAGCGGCACGAACAGCACGTGGTTGTAAGTGGAAATGTTCCACCATTTGTCCGCCATCGTCGCCCAGTCTTGCCGCGTCAGACCGATTAGCCCCGCCCATGCCAATGCCACCCGGGCCAGCGGATAGCGCCACGCGTGCGGAATGCGGTTCAGCAATTCGGCGTTGCGCCAGTTCCCGAGCGAGGCTTCACGCGGCATCGCGCCTGCCTCCTTTGGGACTAGCGCTGTGCTGGCCGATAATCGGCCCAAGATGCGCGAGCATCGCTGGCCAGCTCTGGTGATCGACCACATAGCGCCGGGCGGCTGCGGCCATCTGCGCCGCGAGTGCGCGATGGCTAATCAAAGCCAGTGCGCGGGCGATCAGCGCCTGATCGCTGGATTCGATTGCGAAATGGACGCCGTCTTCGGCATCAATGCCATTTGCCGCTTCGGGTGTCAGCAGCACGGGCCGCGCCATAGCCATCGCTTCGAGCACCTTGTTCTGCACCCCGCGCGCGATTTCCAGCGGCGCGATTACGATGTCGGCGGCGCTGAGGAACGGCCGCACATCGGGCACTTCACCCCAGACACGCAACCCGCCCTGTCCATCCTGCGCCATCAAGCGCTGAACGGGCGCGCGGCCCACAACATGGAATTGCGCAGCGGGATGAATCTTGCGAATTGCCGGCAGCAATCGCCCGATCACCCGCTGGGCAGCAGCGACATTGGGCGCATAATCCATCTGGCCAGTGAAGACGAAATGCGGCCCCGGGGCGCTAGCCAGATCGCGATGCGGCCGGGCAGATTGCGGATCGAAAAACACGGCATCGATGCCGTTGCCCAGGGCGATAACAGTGTCGGCGGAACTGGCCGGTATCCGTGATCGGAACAGCGCCGCCTCTGCCGTACTGACCAGCAGGGTCCGGTCGGCGCGCTGCGCCAGCCTCGCTTCCTCCGCCGCCAGCAATACAGCCTCGCGCGCGTCGATGCATTTCCGCGGGAATTTGCCTGACTGGCTGTAACTTTCGAATTTGGCGGAATCGACATCGCACAGATCGATCACCACCCTGCCGTCGAAGCCGTCGGGCACATATTGCCCCATCTGGCCGGAAAACACGAAGATCGTATCAATTGGGTTCACCGCCAGCGTGCGCGATACCCACCCATGCAGCGCGCGATGATCGAAGGCCGTCAGGCTGACCGCCTTACGGGCCGCCAGAGCCTGGGCCCCGGCCATCGCCATGCTCTTGCGGCGGCGGATCAGGCAGTGACTGGCAGATATTTCGGCAAGCAAAGGTTCATGCACCAGATCGCTGGCTGTATCGGCGAAACAGCCCACGTGAACCGGCGCGATGTCTGCCAGCGCCCGCAGCAAATGGTGCGATCGGATCTTGTCCCCCCGATCCGGCGGGAACGGGATGCGGTGCGCCAGAAACAGGATATCGCCCATCAACCAAGCCCCCTGGCGATCAGCGGCCCCAGCCGGTTGGCAATCGGCAGCGGCAACCGCTTCCACAGCTCGATGCTGGCGGAATAGCTATCGCTGGTGGGATCGATATTACGCTTTTGCGTCCCCGGCGCTGCCCAGCTGGCATAGGCCAGCGGCTGCGGCTGGAAGCCCCAGTTCTTCTTGTAATTGAAGGGCCCGCTGCCCGTTTTCGAACGGCCGAAATCGAACCGGGTGCAGCCGCGCCGCTGCGCGTGCAGCATCAGCTGGAAATACATCACTTCATTGGCGCGCAGATGCCGCGCGGCCAAGGTTCCGCCGCCCCAATAGGGCATCACCGCCCCGCCGTGATACAGTGACAACACGCTGGCCACCGGCACACCCTCATGCCGGACGGTCAGAATATCCGCGTCGTCCCCGAAGGCGTCGAGCACCGCATCGAACAGGGATCGCGGAAATACCGGCGTCCCCAGATTGCGCACGCTTTGGGCATAGATAGCGTAATGCGCCGCGCGGTCCGCTTCGCTGCACCCGGTTTCAATGGTCAGTTCCAGCTTCAGCCCCTTGCGGATTTCGGCGCGCTGTTTGCGCGGGATTGCCAGCAATTGCGCCTCTTCATTGGCGGCCAGATCGGTCACAAAGCCGCAATGGCTGCTGGTGATGATGTCCCAATCTTCCGGCAAGGCCCCGCCGCGCAGCTCTACCGTCTGGCAGGACAGGCGCTCGGCCAGTTCCTCCGCGTGGCGGCACAGGGCCAGCGCGGTTTGCCCGCTTTCCGCCAGAACCCCGCCGCCGACGGCAAAACCGCTCGACACCAGAGCGCGCCCGAAAAACGGGGAGTGAACCACGGTCAGCGGCAGCCAGCCGGTAATCCGCCCGGATTTCTCCGCCACCAGCCCCATTGCCTGCTGGCCGGTGCCGCGCTCCACCGCGCGCAGCCATGTCG
>JAGXGU010000157.1 GCA_024636575.1 Altererythrobacter sp. | reverse complement strand
ATAACGGCAACCGGCTGGTGCTCGAAGTCGCCCAGCATCTCGGTGAAAACACCGTCCGCTGTATCGCAATGGACGCCACCGAAGGTCTGACCCGCGGCCAGAGCGTAACCAGCACCGGCGCGCAGATTTCCGTGCCCGTAGGCCCCAAGACACTCGGCCGCATCATGAATGTGATTGGCGAGCCGATTGATGAGCGCGGCCCGGTCGGCGCTGACAAGCGCAACCCGATCCACGCCGAGGCACCGCTGTTCGTCGACCAGTCGACCGAAAGTGCCATCCTCGTCACCGGCATCAAGGTTATCGACCTTCTCGCTCCTTACGCAAAGGGCGGCAAGATCGGTCTGTTCGGCGGTGCCGGCGTGGGCAAGACGGTTCTGATTCAGGAACTGATCAACAACATCGCCAAGGGTCACGGGGGCGTGTCCGTGTTCGCCGGTGTGGGTGAACGTACCCGCGAAGGTAACGATCTCTATCACGAATTCCTCGACGCCGGCGTTATCGCCAAGGATGCGGACGGTAATGCAACCTCCGAAGGTTCCAAGGTGGCGCTGGTGTTCGGCCAGATGAACGAACCGCCGGGCGCACGTGCCCGCGTTGCCCTGTCGGGCCTGACCATGGCGGAATATTTCCGCGATGAAGAAGGCCAGGACGTGTTGTTCTTCGTCGATAACATCTTCCGCTTCACCCAGGCAGGTTCCGAAGTGTCCGCACTGCTGGGCCGTATTCCTTCGGCAGTGGGCTATCAGCCGACGCTGTCCACCGACATGGGCAACCTTCAGGAACGCATCACCTCCACCAACAAGGGGTCGATCACCTCCGTTCAGGCCATCTACGTTCCCGCAGATGACCTTACCGACCCTGCGCCAGCCGCATCTTTCGCCCACTTGGACGCCACGACCACGCTGAACCGGGCGATTTCCGAATTGGGCATCTATCCTGCGGTTGACCCGCTCGATTCCACCAGCCGCGTGCTCGAACCGCGCGTTGTGGGTGAAGAACATTACCAGACGGCTCGCCGCGTTCAGGAAACGCTGCAAAAATACAAGAGCCTGCAGGACATCATCGCCATTCTGGGCATGGACGAGCTGTCGGAAGAAGATAAGCTGACTGTCCAGCGCGCGCGCAAGATCCAGAAATTCCTGTCGCAGCCGTTCCACGTGGCCGAAGTCTTCACCAGCATCCCCGGCAAATTCGTGGCGCTGGAAGACACCGTGGCATCGTTCAAGGCCGTGGTCGAAGGCGAATATGATCACCTTCCCGAAGCAGCCTTCTACATGGTCGGCGGGATCGACGAAGCGGTCGCCAAGGCCAAGAAAATGGCCGAGGAAGCTTGAAGCTGATCTAGCCCCTTCCTCTTCAGAGGAGGGGGAATTGAGGAAAGAACAATGCCCCTACACTTCGAACTCGTCACCCCGGCCAAGCTGGTCCGTTCAGAGGAAGTCCACATGGTGGTCGTCCCCGGTGCGGAAGGCGAATTCGGCGTGCTGGAGGGCCATGCGCCCTTCATGTCCACCATCCGTGACGGCGCAGTACAGGTCTACAAGACCGAAGGCGGCGCGCCCGAATTGATCGAAGTGCGCGGCGGCTTTGCCGAAGTTGGCGACAGCGGTCTGACCGTTCTGGCGGAGCATGTGGACGAGGAATAAGCCACTTTCGTCATCGGAAAATTCAAGAAGGGCGGCCTTAGGGGCCGCCCTTCCTGTTTGCGTCAAATAGTCACAAACCCCTCGATACAGGTGACTGCGCTACCGCCGACATGGATATCTGCCCCATCGATCCGCACGCTGATCCTGCCATCGCGGCCGACCTGCCTGCCCTGACTGGCAACATAACTGTCACCCGAACCGATTTGCCCGGCCATCATGCGATATGCCGCAACCGCCGCGTTCCCGCTGCCGCAAACGGGATCTTCGGCGATACCGGCGACCGGGGCAAAGCTGCGGACAACAACCCGCCCGGCCGCATCGGTGGCAAACAGTGTTGCGCCAGCCAGGCCCTGCGGTTCGTAATAAGCGGTCAGCCGAGCCAAATCGGGCTCCAGCGTCTCGAGATCGGAAATCTCTGTCAATTCCGCAATGAGCCAGATCGGGCCAACATCGACCGCCCATGCAGGCGCTTTCACCGAAACGCCTTCACCAATCCATGCAATTGCCTCTGCCGGATCGGAAGCTTCGCTCAGCTGATAGCGCGGTAGCCGGAAGGACAGGGTGTCCGCACCGATATCCAACTCCACCAACCCTGCCGCGCATTGCTGCACCAACCGCGTCCCTTCGGCCTGGGCGATGCCGGCGTTCAGTACCGCATGCGCTGTGCCGATTGTTGGATGCCCGGCGAAGGGAAGTTCATCCTTGGGGGTGAATATCCGCACCCGATAATCTGCACCGGGCTCGGTCACCGGAAGGACGAATGTTGTTTCCGACAGATTTGTCCACGCGGCGAAGGCCTGCATGGTCTGATCATCCAGTCCGGCGGCATCAAGAACCACCGCAACTGGATTGCCCTTCAAGGCTACGCTGGTGAAAACATCTACTTGGGCAAAGGCGCGGCTTCTGGCCGTCATGATCAGGACTCCTGCTTGATTCGGATTCAGTAATATCGTAACAATGCGATATTGCAATATATGGATATTCGATGACCGACCCGGTTTTCCAGCGGCAGTCAAAGGCAATCGCGAGCAGCCATCGGCTGCAAATCCTCGATTGGCTGAAGGATCCCCGCCAGCATTTTGCACCGCAGATTGATGGTGATCTGGTGGAAGACGGGGTGTGCGCCGCTCGGATCGAGGAAAAGCTCGGTCTGGCTCAGCCAACTACGGCCCGGCACCTGAGCGTGCTGGTCGATGCAGGATTGATCGTGCCCAAACGGATCAAGCAATGGACATTCTACCGCCGCGATGAAACGGCGATTGCCATGTTCCGCAATTCGCTCGCCAATCATTTGTAGGAAGCTGCTGACAACCCGGCTGAAGAATGCCTTTGGGCTTGTGTTCCCGCCCGCTTCCGGCAAGTCTGGTTGCAACAGAAACCAAAGGGTCCAATCAATGAAATCTGTCTCGATCCATGCGCTCGCCGCAGCGCTTGCCAGCCTTGCCGCCGCCCCAGCCGCCGCTAATGAAACCGGAGCTTCCGTGTCCGAAACCAAAACCGCAACCGTCAACGCTAATGTCGCCGAGGCCGATGTCGATCCCTATATCTGGCTGGAAGAAGCCCGCAGCGAAAAATCGCTCGATTGGGTGCGCGCCGAAAGTGAACGGACCAGCGCCGCGCTGACCGGCGATCCGCGTTTCGAGACACTTCAGGCGCAGGCGCTCGAAATCCTGGATTCCAATGACCGGATACCATACGTCACGATCGCCCCGGATGGATTGTATAATTTCTGGCAGGACGAGAATAACCCCAAGGGCCTGCTGCGGCGGACCACGCTGGAAAGCTACCGGACGGATAATCCGGAATGGGAAACCGTGCTGGATGTGGATGCGCTGGCCAAGGCCGAAGGGCGCGAATGGGTCTATCAGGGGATGACCTGCCTGCCGCCCGAGGGCCGCCATTGCATGGTGTCCCTGTCCGATGGCGGCAAGGATGCAAGGGTCATGCGCGAATTCGACCGGGTCACGAAAAGCTTCGTCCCCGGCGGCTTCGAATTGCCGGAAAGCCAGGGAGACGCAAGCTGGATCGACCGGGATACGCTGATCGTCGGGCGCGATTTCGGCGAAGGGACGCTGACCGAAAGCCTGTATCCGTTCACCTCGCGTCTGTTGAAACGCGGACAGGACATCGCCGACGCGGAAGAATTATTCCGCGGGCAGCCCACCGATGTATCTGCGGGTGTATATCTTCTGCGTGACAGTGACGGCGTGGTTCACGCGCGCCTGGCATACCGCGGAATCAGCTTCCACGAACGCAGCTATGCAGTGTGGAAGGACGGGCAATGGGTAAATCTGGATCTGCCCAAAAAGGCCGAGCCCTATGGTCTGGTCGATGGGCAGATCCTGTTTTCCACCGATGTCGACTGGACCGTGGGCGATCAGTTATTCCCGGCGGATTCGCTGGTCTCGGCCAATCTGGAGGAATGGAAAGCCGATCCCAATGGCGCGGCCAAGACGCTGGTGTGGGCACCGGGCGAGCGCCAGACCAAACAGGGCGCGGCGATCACATCTGACAGCCTCTATGTCGGCCTGCTCGACAATGTGCGCGGCAAGGCGCTGAAGTTCGATTTTGCCGATGGGCAATGGACGCAGAGCGCGCTGGACCTGCCGGAAAATGCAACCGTTTCGCTCGGTTCATCGTCGGACAGCGAAGACATGCTGACCATCGATGTGACCGATTTCCTCACCCCGTCGACGCTGTATCTCTACAATGGCAAGACCGCCACGTTGGAGCCGCTCAAAAGCAGCCCCGCGCGCTTCGATGCGAGCGGCATGGAAGTGGAGCAGCATCAGGCAAAATCCGCCGACGGCACGATGATCCCCTATTTCATCGTCAAGCCCAAGGGCATGGTTGCCGATGGCACCGCCGCAACCCTGCTGACCGGATATGGCGGTTTCCAGGTTCCGCGCCTGCCCGGATATCTGGGTGCGACGGGCAAGATGTGGGTGGAGAACGGCGGTGCCTATGTGCTGGCCAATCTGCGC
Organism: Altererythrobacter sp.; assembly: GCA_024636575.1. Lineage (GTDB taxonomy): Bacteria > Pseudomonadota > Alphaproteobacteria > Sphingomonadales > Sphingomonadaceae > Allopontixanthobacter. The sequence goes on along the minus strand of JAGXGU010000157.1, from coordinate 5,242 downwards.
GGCGGGGGCGAGTTTGGCCCGATGTGGCACCAAATCGCAATTCGCGAAAACAAGCAGCGCACGTGGGATGATTTCATCGCCGTGGCGGAAGATTTGCAGGCTCGGAAATTCACCAGCGCGCAGCATCTGGGCATCATGGGCGGCAGCCAGGGCGGCCTGCTGGTCGGCACCGCATTTACCCAGCGGCCCGAGCTGTTCAATGCAGCGATCGTCCAGATCCCTCTGTTCGATATGCTACGCTATCACGAAATCGGCCGCGGCGCTTCGTGGATTGGCGAATATGGCGATCCCCGCATTCCCGAACAGCGGGCGTGGATCGAAGGCTATTCCCCCTATCAGAAGCTGGTGGCCGGGGTGGATTTCCCCACCCCGTTCCTGTGGGCATCGACCGCCGATGACCGGACGCATCCGGCCCATGCACGCAAAGCAGCGGCGCGGCTGAAGGAACTGGGCCAACCCTATTATTACTATGAAGACATGACCGGCGGCCATTCGGGCGGTGTGGACAACAAACAGCGCGCCAAGCTGAGCGCGCTGCAGTATACCTATCTGATGCAGCGGTTGATGGGTGAGCCGACGGGCGAATAGGCCAAGGACGGGTTCCGGCAATCGGCCCGAACCCGCCCTTTGGCCTGAATTCGCCTCGGATGGTCATCATCTGGGGATGGCCCGATCCCCCCTGCTCGCCCGCAGGGAGAGCCGACCATCGGATCATTTTTTGTCCGTCTTTCTCTTGTCCGCGGCTTTTTTCTTTTTCATCGTGTCGTGAAACCGGTCGGCCCAGCCCGGTTTGACCAATTGTTCGGCCCGCACCATGCGTAATTCGCCGTCGGCCACGTCGCGGCTGACCGCGCTGCCCGCCGCGACAATCGCGTCGGTCCCGATGTTGACGGGGGCAATCAGCGAGCTGTTGGAACCAATGAAGGCCCGGTCCCCGATCACCGTGGTGTGTTTGAAATAGCCATCGTAATTGCAGGTAATCGTGCCCGCGCCGATATTCGCCTCCGCCCCGATCAGCGCATCGCCCAGATAGGTCAAATGGCTGGCTTTCGCCCCTTTGCCCATGACCGCATTCTTGATCTCGACGAAATTGCCCACCTTTACGCCTTCTTCCAGCACCGTGCCGGGGCGCAGGCGGGCGTAGGGGCCAACACTGGCGTGTTCGCCAACGGTGGCGCCCTCGAGATGGCTGAAGGCGCGGATAGTAGCGTGGTCCGCTACGCTGACGCCGGGGCCGAACACGACATTGGGTTCCACCGTCACATCGCGCCCAAGCTGAGTATCCCAGCTGAAAAACACCGTTTCGGGGGCTGTCAGAGAAACGCCATCGGCCATGGCTTCGGCGCGGCGCAATTGCTGCCAATGGCGCTCGGCCTCGGCCAGTTCGGCGCGGCTGTTGATCCCGGCCACCTCGCCCGGATCGTCGGTAGTTACCACCGCGCTGTGGCGACCGTCCGCATTGGCGACATTGACCACATCGACCAGGTAATATTCGCCCTGTGCGTTAGAATTGCCGACACGCGCCAGCAGGTCGAACATATCCGCCGCTCTCGCCGCCATAAGGCCGGAATTGCACAGGCGGCAGGCGCGTTCTTCTTCGGTTGCGTCCTTGAATTCGACCATCCTGGTGATCCGGCCCTGATCATCAGCAATCACCCGGCCATATTGCAACGCATCTTCCGGCTCGAAGCCGAGCACCACCACGGCTGGCGCATCGCCGGCATGGAGCCGGTCAATCATCTTCTGCATCGTCGCGGCGCGGACGAACGGCACGTCACCATACAGGATCAGCACATCGCCGGTAAAATCCGCCAGCGCCGCCTGCGCCTGTTGTACCGCGTGGCCGGTGCCCAATTGCGGTTCCTGCAGACAAGTGGCCGCGCGGCCGCCCAGCGCCCGCTCCAGCTGGTCGCTGCCCGCCCCCACCACAACAACCGTTTGGGCGGGGTTCAATTCTTCGGCAGAGGCCAGCAGATGATCAAGCATCGGCCGCCCGGCAATCGGATGCAGCACCTTGTGCAGGTCCGATTTCATCCGGGTGCCCTTGCCCGCGGCAAGGATAATCGTTGCAAGTTTGTTCATGACGCCATCCTGTGTTCGCGATGGGCAATGCCACCAAAAGCTTGCGGTTTGAAGATGCATCCGTCACTCGCGCACCGATGAATGACATTTCCCCCAAAATTCCTTTCGATATCGTGGCGTTCGATCTCGACGGCACGCTGCTGGATACCCACCGCGATCTGGGCGCGGCGGTGAACCACGCATTGCAACTGGGCGGGTTCGATGCAGTGCCCGTAGCGCAGGTGGAAAGCCTGATTGGCGGCGGGGCCAAGATCATGCTGCGCGGGGCTATCGATGCCCAAGGCGGTTTGCCGGACGACGAATTCCGCCCGCTGTACAAGGCATTGCTGGCTTATTACGCCGAAAACAATGCCGTCCACACCCGCCCCTATCCCGGCGCGGAGGACGCCCTGGACGATCTGGCCGCCCGGGACATCAAGCTGGCAGTGGTGACCAACAAATTTGAAAGCTTCGCCGCCACCATCCTCACCCAGCTCGGCCTGGCAGACCGGTTCGTGACCATCATCGGCGGCGACAGTCTTGGTAAGGATGCAGGGGGCAAATTCCGCGCAAAACCTCAGCCCGATCCGATTTTCGAGGCAATCGACCGGTGCGGCGGCGGGCGCTGCGCCTTCATCGGTGACAGCACCTATGACATGGCGGCAGCGCGTGCGGCCAATGTGCCGGTGATTGCCGCAGCATACGGCTATTGCGACAAACCGGCCCATGAACTGGGCGCGGATGCGGTGATCGCCGGGTTCAACGAATTGATCCCGGCGCTCGCCAGAATTTGACCAGCGGTCAGAAGTCGAACTGAGCGCGGACCCCGAAGGTATCGACGCCGTAATCCCTGTCCGTACCGGCAGCGATCGCTGCATCCTGATACTGGTTGCGCCAGTAATTCGCCATGAAACGGGTGTAATCGGTCGGCGTCCACACCAGTGACACGCCATAGGATTTCTGCGTCCCGCCGATGATGCCCGCATCGTTGAGGTCGAGATAATCATAGCGCGCATTGATCTGGACCGCGCCAAAGCCGCCCTTGCCGACAGGATTTTTGGGCTTGATCCGGTCGAATTTGCCGCCCTTGTAACTGCGGCTGTCACCGCCGGTCAGGAAATATCCCACCTCGGCATAACCGCCGAAAAATGTTGGATCGGGCAAGCCGCCGGGGCGGTTGACCTGCTGCCAGAACGTTTCGCCGGTGGCGTGGAATGGTCCGTTGATGGCGATCACTTCAAGGCCGTAGCCAAACTCGCTGTCACCGCTGATATTTCCGGTGTTGATGAATCGTGTATCCGTGAAGTGGACCTGTGGCCGCTGACGGTAACGGGCGCTGCCCTGCGCATCATTGAAATCACGGTAATGCAGCGATCCGCCGACATGCAGCTGCGTACCCCCTATTTTGGGAGCGAACACCACGCGGGCATCGCCGCCCCAGCTGTTGTTGCTGGCGTCCAGATTGTCGATATTGTCGGTAAAGATACCGCCTTGCGCCACCACTGCGCCCTTGCTGTATTCCGCGGACAGGCCGACGCGCCGCTGGAACCCGAACGCATCGGTAAATGCCGCGCGTTCCATGAAGCTGATGAACCTGCTGCTGGTCAGTTCTTCCAGGCCCTGGAAATTGTTATGCTGGCCGATGGTCAGGCTGACATCGCCCGCATCGTAACCCAGAATCGCATCGGTGATCTCGACACTGTTGTCGGCGAATTCCAGCTCCATCTTGTAATCGAACCCACCGGCGATATCGCCCTTCACGCCAATACGCGCGCGCCGCACTTCATTCGCGAAGCCGAGGCCGCTGTCGCCAATCGCGCCGGGCGCATTTACCGAACCGGCATCGATCATCAGGCGGCCAAAGGGTTCGAAGCTCCAGCCGCTGGATTTTTCCAGCTGCGCGACTTTCGGTGTGACCGGCGCAGCTGCCACCTTGGCAACATCCGCCTTTGCAGTTTCCCCGGCAATCATGGCCGCTTCGGCCTTGGTATCTGTCACTTGAAGCCGGGATTCCAGCGTATCGATCTGCTGCGCCATCGCGGCCATCTGTTCGCGCATGGCGGCAATTTCGGCGCGCAACACGTCTGATTGAGCGTCCTGAGCGTGTGCAGGAACTGTCCAGCCGAGGGCAGCAGCCAGTGCCAGGATCGAAATGTTGCGATGGGCGTTCATGAAATCCAATTCCGTTTCTGTTTGATGACGATTCGCTGACGCCAATATGTCCCTTAAAAGACTATTATGTGACAAAGGCGGCAAGCGCTGCCGTTACGGCATCGTCAGTCATGCGCAGAACGGTTGAAAGTGGCCGAAAGCCGTGCCATTCCGCGCGGGTCCGAGGCCCTTCCAAAATGGAATATGGCCCGTAATTGGAAATGGAGAATACCCCATGTCGATTTCTTTCAAGGATCGCGTTGCAATTGTAACCGGCGCCGGTGGCGGTCTGGGCCGCGAATATGCGCTCGAACTCGCCCGCAGAGGTGCCAAGGTCGTAGTCAATGATCTCGGCGGATCGCGCGATGGTACCGGCCATTCCGATGCGGCACTGAAAGTTGTCGAGGAAATCGAAGCCATGGGCGGCGAAGCCATGTCGAATGGCGCATCGGTTACCGAATTCGACCAGATGGAAAAATTGGTTGCCGACGCGAAACAGAAATGGGGCGGCGTCCATATCCTGATCAACAACGCGGGCGTCCTGCGCGACAAGAGCTTCGCCAAGATGAGCCCGGAAGATTTCGAGTTCGTGGTCCGCGTCCACCTGCTCGGCAGCGCCTATGCCACCAAGGCGTGCTGGGACCTGTTCCGCGAACAGGCCTATGGCCGCATCCTGATGACCGCCAGTTCGACCGGCCTGTTCGGCAATTTCGGCCAGGCGAATTACGGCGCGGCCAAGCTCGGCCTGGCCGGTCTGACCAAGACGCTCCACCTAGAAGGCGCGAAATACAACATCCGCTGCAATTCGCTGGCGCCAGTTGCCGGCACCCGCATGACCGAGGACATCTTCCCCGAACAGGCATTCGAATTGTTCAGCCCGACCAATGTCGTGCCCGCTGCGCTGTATCTGGTCAGCGAAGATTCGCCGACCAATGCCATCGTCGGCGCAGGTGCAGGCGGCTTCCATTCCGCATGGGTCACGATGAACGATGCGGTGTGGCTGAAAGAAGAAGACCGCACGGTCGAAGGT
>JAGXGU010000156.1 GCA_024636575.1 Altererythrobacter sp. | reverse complement strand
CTGCGGTATCATCCGCCAGGCCGCGCGCCGCCGGATGGGTTGCAAGCGCGCGCAGGGCAGCGATCAGTCCTTCCTCCCCCTCAAGGGAGGGGCGCGTCATGGACGGACGGTCTTTCCGACCGAATCCAGCACGCCATTGACGAATTTGGCTTCCTTCTCGTCGAAGAAAGCATGGGCAACGTCGATATATTCGCTAATCACGATCTTTTTCGAAATATCGGCGCGGGCGAGCAATTCATATGTCCCGCAGCGCAGGATCTGGACCATCGTCTTGTCCAGCCGGTCCACTTTCCAGCCAGCGGCCAGTTTCGATTGCAGTAATTCGTCGATTTCATCGCGCCGCGCATCCACACCGCTTACAATGTCGTCGAAGAAATCGACCTCGGCCTCGGCATATTGGTCGTCTTCGATTTCCTGCCCCAGCCGGTGCTGGTGAAATTCATTGAGCAGCCGGGTCAGCGCGGTTTTTTCCATCTGTTGCTGATACAGCGCCTGAACTGCGGCCAGGCGCGAGGCGGAACGCGCCTGCGATTTGGGGGCTTGATTTGCGGCCATCATTTCAGTCTCATTTCAATGGATGTGGCATGGGCCGGAAGGCCTTCCGCATTGGCCAGCGCAATGCCCGCCGGACCGATTGCGGCCAGCGCATTCGCGTCTGCCGATAGGAAGCTGGTGCGCTTCATGAAGTCGAGCACCGACAGCCCGCTGGCGAAACGCGCCCGGCGACCGGTCGGCAGCACGTGATTTGGCCCGGCGACATAATCGCCGATTGCCTCGGGCGTATGCCGCCCCAGAAAGACACTGCCGGCGTGGCGGATCAGCGCGAACATCGCGTCCGGATCATCCACTGCCAGTTCAACATGTTCTGCCGCCAACCGGTTGGCCAGCGGGGCCGCCTGATCGAGTGTGTCGACCACGATTATCACCCCGTGCCGTTCCCAGCTGGCGCGAGCAGTCTTCTGGGTGGCAAGCATCGATGATTGTACATCGACGCGGTCTTCCACTTGCCAGGCGAATTTTTCGTCATCGGTGATCAGGATGGATTGCGCATTCGGATCATGTTCCGCCTGGCTCAGCAGGTCTGCGGCAATCCAGTCTGCATTGTTCTTGTTGTCTGCAATCACCAGAATTTCGGAAGGCCCGGCCACCATGTCGATCCCGACCACGCCGAATAATTGGCGTTTTGCCTCTGCCACCCAGGCATTGCCGGGACCGGTAACCACATCCACCGGTTTGATCCGATCGGTGCCGTAAGCGAGCGCGGCCACCGCCTGCGCGCCGCCCACTCGCCAGACTTCATCGACGCCGGCCAAATGTGCGGCCGCCAGAACCAAAGGATTGGTAACGCCCATGGGAGTTGGTGTGACCACAACCAGCCGATCAACCCCGGCAACCTTGGCCGGAATGGCGTTCATCAGCAGCGAGGAGGGATAGGCAGCGCGCCCGCCCGGCACATACAGCCCGGCGGCATCGACCGGCAGCCAGCGCGCGCCCAACCGAACACCGGCGTCATCGGTATAGTCGCGGTCTTCGGGCAATTGGGACTGATGATAGGCGCGGATACGGCCGGCAGCGAGCACCAACGCATCGCGCAATTCATCGTCCAGCGCCTCGAACGCGGCGCGGCAGGTTTCTGCCGGAACGCGCCAGTCATCGTCCTGGGTCAGCCGGTGATTGTCGAAACGCGCAGTATATTCTGCCAATGCCGCATCACCCCGGCGGTGCACTTCATTGAGGATCGAGGTGACATCCCGCACGACATTGTCATCGCTCTCGCGCCGATCGTTGACGATCTTCTTGAACGCTTTTTCAAAGCCTTCATCGCTGGTCCTGAGCATTTGCATCAGGCAGATGCCTTGCTGATCTGGGCATTTTCGCGAAACGCCTCGACCAAGGCAGCGACCCGCGCGTCTGTTTTCAGTGCGGCGCGGTTAACGATCAGCCGGGCGGAAATTTCCATGATCCGGCTGGTTTCCACCAATCCGTTTTGCTTCAATGTCGCGCCGGTGGATACCAGATCGACGATCCGGCCGGACAGGCCAAGGCTGGGGGCAAGTTCCATCGCGCCGTTCAGCTTGACGCATTCGGCCTGGATGCCCTGCGCTTCGAAATGGCGGCGGGTGATGTTGGGATATTTTGTGGCGACGCGCAGGTGGCTGGCACCGTCCACGTTGCCCGTGCCATCTTCCGGCTCCGCAACCGAAAGACGGCAATGGCCGATGGCAAGATCGACCGGCGCGTAAAGGTCTGCGTAATCGAATTCCTCGATCACGTCAGAGCCGACAATGCCGATTTGCGCCGCGCCGTGCGCCACGAAAGTTGCGACATCGAATGCGCGCACGCGGATCAGCCGCATATCATCGCTGGTGGTGGCGAAACTCAGGGAACGGTTGGTCTTGTCGTGAAACGCATCGTCGGGCAATACGCCCGCGCGCGCCATCACAGGCAGCGCCTCGTCAAGGATACGTCCCTTGGGGACAGCGAAAGTTAGCATTTGCGGCATGCGGCGGCAGATAGTCGCGCAGGCGGCAAAGGGCAATGCAAGAAGGAAAATGACATGGCAGATGCGATCATGGATATTGCCACCGTGGCGGCCGGGATCGAATGGCAGGCCCGGCACGCGGAAGAAGCTGGCGCACCATGCACTGGCCGGGTGGTCCGCGCCCAATTGGCGGTGCTCGATAGCGACACCGCCACCGGCCGCCGGATGGCCAATTGGCAGGGTAAAGTGGTCGAGGACGCCCTGCCGCTGCGGCTTGCGGGCGGTTTGCACAATCTGGTGCTGACCGGCGAGGATCGGCGGCTGAAACCTGTCTATGCCGGTCTGCTGACCGATCAGGGCCAGGTCGATGCCATCGTGCTGGAACTGGTTCGGAAATACGACACGCGGCTGCTTGCGTGGCTGGACGGGCCGCCGCAGACCAACGAAGCTGGCCGGTCCTGGGCCTTCATGAGTGCGCTGAAATGGCTGTCGGGGCGTCTCGGACCCAAATTCAGCATGTATGAACTGGGCGCTAGCGCGGGGGTCAATACCATGATGGACCGCTATTATTTCGATCTGGGCGGGGTGCGGGAAGGGCCGCCCGCCTCACCGATGCAGATCATGCCCGAATGGCGCGGCGCGGCGCCGCCCGATGCGCCGGTGGAGATTGTTTCGATCCGGGGCTGCGATCAGGCGCCGATTGACCTTGGCGACCCGGCGATGGCGCTCAAGCTGAAAAGCTACGTGTGGCCCGAAGCCGGCCAGCGGATCGGGCGGATCGATGCCGCGATTGCGCTGGCGGCAGACAAGCCGCCGCAAGTCGCGCATCAGGACGCGGGGCCATTTGTGGATGAAATGCTGGCCGAGGAACCCCAGCCGGGAGTAACCCGCGTGCTGTTTCATTCAATTGTTTGGCAATATATCCCACCGGAAACCCGCGCCCACATCGAAGCTGCAATGGCCGAAGCTGGGGCCGAGGCAACATTGGAAAGCCCGCTGGCGTGGATTTCACTGGAAACCAACCGCGAGACTTTCCGTCACGAATTGCGCGTCCGCTATTGGCCCGGCGGAGAGGAACCACGCTTGCTCGGCTGCGGCCATCCGCACGGGGCCTGGGCAGAATGGTTTGCCGCTTAGGCGGTACGTTCCAGAAAATCCTCCAGCGCGGCGTTGAATTGCTCGGGCGCTTCCCACGGTACGAAATGCCCGCAATCGGGGATCTGAACCAGCGTCAGATCATCGATGATCTCGTCCAGCCCATCGAGGTTGGACGGCGGCAAGGCCAGGTCATCCATTGCCCAGATCACCAATGTCGGGATGGTCAGATTGGGTAGGGCCAGGGGCTGGTAATCGGCGGGCAATTCAAATGGCGCATCCATCGGCGGCACCACCATCGGGCTGCCGCGGTACCAGTTGAGCATGGCCATTGCAGTGTCAGGGTTGGACCAATCCTTCAGCAGCGCATCCCGTTCTTCCTGCTCCATCGTGGATGGACGGTCCCATTTCACCTCTTTCAGCAAAATGCCGACCAACCCGTGCTCCCGCACCAGCCCATCGTTTTCCGGATCGCGGAAGGCGCGGATATACTGGCTGGCGGCGCGTTGGGCAGGATCGAGGTAAAGCAGTTTCTGGAAGATCGCCGGATGCGGGGCATTGGCCACCACGGCGCGCGTAACGCGCCCTATCCCTTTGGCATTGATCTGGCCGCCCAGCGCCGTGCCCCAGGCAATCGCGCCGCCCCAATCATGGCCGATGATGGTGAATTTGCCCACGCCCAGCGTGTCTGCCAGCTGGAAGACATCGCCGATCAATTTGTCGGGCGTATAGCTGGCGACATCCTGCGGCGCGGATGATCCGCGATAGCCGCGCTGATCCGGGGCGATGCAGCGGAAGCGACCGGAAAAATGTGCGATCTGGTGGCGCCATGTGCGGTGGGATTCGGGAAACCCGTGGAGGAAAATCAGGACCGGCGCATCTTTGTCCCCATTGCTGGGGCCGACATCGATTACATCCAGTCCAATGCCGCCCGGCAGTTCAACCCGCTTTTGGTCCACCCTCATGATCCTTGTGCTTCCATTTTCTCGATATACCCCTTGGCAACCATATCGGCGATCTGATCGAGCAATACATCCGGTGTCCGGCGCATTTCACCCATGGCCAGTTCCATACTGCGCGCCACGATGATTTCGCGCTGGCCGACATCAATGCCGGATAGGATTTCGGCGGCCGCCTCGTCTGCCGGAATGCCGTTGTCGATAGCCTTGTCGCTGACCCCGCGCTTCACGCCGCTCGCGTTCAATGCGTTGCGACTGACATTTGTGGCCACGGACCCCGGCACGATCACATGAACCTCCACGCCTTTCAGGGAAAGCTCCGCCCGCAGCGCATCGGCATAGCCGATCAGCCCGTGCTTGGCCGCGCAATAGGCGGTCCGCAGCGGCACCCCGACCTTGCCCGCGATCGAGGAGATGAAGACCAGCTTGCCGCTGCCGCGCCCGGTCAGATGCGGCAGCAGTGCCTGCGTCGCCGCGATCTGCGCGGTGAGGTCGATGTCGATGATGTCGCG
>JAGXGU010000155.1 GCA_024636575.1 Altererythrobacter sp. | reverse complement strand
TATGGCAGCCAAGGCAAATGCCTTCGATGTCGGCGATTATGTAGTGTACCCCAAGCATGGGGTAGGCCGCGTGATCGAGCTTCAGAATGAAGAAATCGCCGGAATGCAGCTTGAACTGTATGTCCTGCGATTTGAAAAGGAACGGATGACCTTGCGCGTACCGACCAACAAGGTCGATGCGATCGGGATGCGGAAACTGTCGAGCGACAAGACGCTGAAAGAGGCCATGGAAACGCTCAAGGGCAAGCCCAAGGTCAAGCGCACCATGTGGTCACGCCGGGCGCAGGAATATGAAGCGAAGATCAATTCCGGTGACCTGGTTTCAATTGCAGAGGTAACCCGCGACCTGTTCCGGCCGGAAGACCAGCCCGAACAAAGCTATTCCGAACGGCAGATCTTCGAAGCGGCGTCCAGCCGTCTCGCCCGTGAATTGGCCGCCATGGAAAAAACTGACGAGCCGGCCGCGTTGGAAAAGATTCTCGACGTGCTGCGCGAACATGCGCCGCAATATTACGAGACCGCCGAAGACGCATGATTGCCTGCTTGGCCAATCGACCAACAGCATGACACAATCGACGGGGGCCGCCTGAAAGGGCGGCCCTTTTCATATCCGCGCCTTCAACAAACTTGCAACACCATCCTTACCGTATTACATCGGCAATACAGATTGCGCTGTGTTTTCGCAGGAGGATAAAATGCTTCACGGTTTTTTCAGGAAGGTCGCACCCTTGGCGGCCATAGCCATGGCTGCCGGGCTTTCAGGCTGTGACAAGATGAATTTCAAGATCGGCGACATGGAAGGCGTGCCGCTGGCGGATCTCGACGTGTCGGGCGATCCGCCCACGCAGCTGGCGCTGGCCGGGCCTGATACGGTGGTCATTACCGACGGCAAGAAACTGGCAATTACCGTGGATGGCGATCAGGCGGCGATCGATGCGCTTCGTTTTTCGCTGAAAGATGGCACCCTGGGCATCCTGCGCGCGGATCAAAGCTGGAAAGACACGGGGACGGCAACCATCCGGGTCACTATGCCACCCCCTAAATCGCTGACCCTGCTGGCGTCGGGCACGATCCAGGCCGCCTCCCTGTCAGGCGATGCATCGGTACAAATTCTCGGATCCGGCAAGGTGAGCACGGCAAAGGTCGCGGCCAATTCGCTGGATATCACCATCGCCGGATCGGGAAGTTACGATGCCGCAGGTGCAACCAAGAGCCTGGACTTGTCCGTTGCCGGGTCGGGCAGCGCGGCCATGGCCGGATTGAAGGCCGATAGCGCGGATATCTCCGTCTTGGGTTCGGGCAATACGGAATTTGCCTCCGATGGCAATGTCTCCGCCAAAATCATGGGTTCGGGCAACGTCACCGTAATCGGCCGGGCCACCTGCACGGTCAATTCGATGGGTTCCGGCACGGTCACCTGCAAGCCAGTGCAGCAAGAAGGTAAGTAATCGACGGCCAAGGTAACCGGGGCTACGATGCGCAGGAAAGGTATTACCATGCGCATTGTAATCCCCGTGTTGGCCTTGAGTTCGGCCTTGCTGCTGCCCGGCTGCATTGCAAGAACCGCGCTGGATGTCGTCACCGCCCCGGTAAAGGTGGCGAGCAAGGCGGTCGATCTGGCCACCACCAGCCAGTCCGAATCAGACGAGAAACGCGGCCGGGAAATCCGCAAACGCGAAGAGGAACTGGGCAAGCTCGACCGCGATCGCGAAAAATTGCGCGAGAAATGCTCAGACGGCGACCGCAGCGCCTGCCGCGATATGGAGGGGGTGGAGGCGGAAATGCGTGCGCTCAGCCCCGGCGTTCCCGTCGAACCGGGCCGGAAATAGCGTCCCCCGCCAGGGGACTTATGCCGCAGCCCGGCGCAGGCGGTCATTGATCGCCGTTCCGATACCCTCTGCCGGAATGGGCGCGACCGCGATTCTGGGCAGTTGCGATGCCGCCGCTTCGTGCAGTGCTGCGTAGAGATTTCCCCCCGCCTCCGCCACATCGCCCGATGCGGACAGGGTGCAATGGCCCTCGACAGCGCCGAACCCGATCATGAATTCATCTTGGTGGGGCTTGTCCGCATTCAGCCTCACGGGTTTTCCAGGTGAATAGTGCGACCTCAACTGCCCGGGCGCTTCGATATTTGCGGCAGGTCTATCGGCCGCCGATCCAAAACCGCGCAGCCGGGCCAAATCGAATGGTCCGGGCCGCAAGATATCGAGAGTGCCGTCATGACGGACCGCCAGAATCGTTGATTCCAAACCATTTTCACAAGCCCCCCCATCCAGGATCGCATCGATCCGTCCGCCGAGCGATGCAGCAACATGGGCGGCGGTGGTCGGGCTGATGGCATTGCTCAAATTTGCCGAAGGCGCCGCCAACACGCAGCCGCTTTCCCGGATCAGCGTTCGCATTACCGGATGCGCCGGCATGCGCAGGGCAATGGTCGGCAGGCCTGCGGAAACCGCGTCTGCCAGCGGCGCATCGGCCCGCCTTGGCAGAACCAGCGTCAGCGGGCCGGGCCAGGCTGCCCGGGCGATTTGCCGCGCCAGGTCGGAAAACTCGGCCAGCGCCTCCGCCTGTGTCAGCGTATCGACATGAACGATCAAAGGATTGAAGCCGGGGCGCCCCTTTGCCGCATAGATTTTCGCGACTGCCGCCGTATCGTCTGCCCGCGCAGCCAGGCCATAAACAGTCTCGGTTGGGACGGCGACCAAACCGCCGGATTGCAGGATTCGCGCGGCCCGGGCGATTCCGGCTGCGTCTGCTCCCAGCGTTTCCGTAGCGTTCTTGCCCGACATGCCTGTCCGCTATAGGTGGGGCGCAGAAAAGCCAAGATATTCCCGAGACGATTACGCATTGAACTAAACTGCAACCGCCCGCCAAGGAAATTGACGTGACCCCCTTTACGCCCCCCACCCAGGACCAATTGCTCGCCATCAATGTCTGCGCCGGGATCGGGGAACTGGCCCAGAGCGAACGCTTTGCCGCAGCAGAACCCGACATGGTCGAAGCGATCGTGGACGGAATCGGTGCATTTTCAGCGGGCGAGTGGGCTCCGCTCAACCGGATCGGCGATACCCAGGGTGCGCAGCTGGAAAACGGCGTCGTGCGCCTGCCGGATGGTTTTGCCGATGCTTACGAGGCCTATGTCGAACAGGGCTGGAACGCGATTTCCGCCCCCGCCGAATTCGGCGGACAGGGCCTGCCCAGCACGCTGGGCTGCAATGTCCTGGAAAATCTGGGCACCGCCAATTTCGCCTTCAACCTGCTGCCGATGCTGTCCATCGGGGCAATCGAAGCATTGGAAGACCATGGCAGCGACGCGCAAAAGGCAATGTATCTGCCCAAGCTGGTAAGCGGCGAATGGTCGGGCACCATGAATTTGACCGAGCCGCAGGCAGGCAGCGATGTCGGTGCCCTGCGCAGCACGGCCATGCCGATTGAGGACGGGCCGTATGCCGGCAAATACCGCATCACCGGCCAGAAAATCTACATCACCTGGGGCGAACATGAACTGGCGAAGAACATCATCCACCTGGTGCTGGCCCGCACGCCCGGCGCGCCGGAAGGAACGCGGGGAATTTCCCTGTTCACCGTGCCCAAATACCACGTGAATGCCGATGGCTCGCTCGGCGGCAGGAATGATCTGCGCTGCGTCAGCCTGGAACACAAGCTGGGCATCAACGCATCGCCCACCTGCGTCATGTCTTACGGCGACAATGGTGAATGCATCGGCGAGTTGGTCGGGGCGGAGAACCGCGGACTGGCAGCCATGTTCACGATGATGAATTCCGCGCGGATCAATGTCGGCAGCCAGGGCGTGCAGATTGCCGAACGCGCATTGCAGCAGGCGGTCCATTACGCGGCGGACCGGGTGCAATCCGCCCGCGCCGGTTCGCCGGACCGCGCCGCCGTGGCAATCATCGAACACCCGGATGTGCGCCGCATGATCATGCGGATGAAGGCGCTGACGGAAGGGATGCGCGCGCTGCTCTATTACACTGCGGGTCAGGTCGATCGCGGCACTTTGGGCGACGAGGCCTGTGCGCGCCGCGCGGAAGTGCTGGTGCCGCTGATCAAGGCGTGGGGCACCGATACCGGGGTCGAAGTGGCCAGTATCGGCGTGCAGGTGCATGGCGGAATGGGCTTTGTCGAGGAAACCGGGGCGGCGCAGCATTACCGCGACGCCCGGATCGCGCCAATCTATGAAGGCACCAACGGTATCCAGGCGGCCGATCTGGTCACGCGGAAACTGGGTTTCGAGGATGGCGCGGTATTCGCAGCATTGATGGCCGACATCGCGCGGGACAGCGCGGACGAGCCTGCCCTGCGAGGGCTGGCGGGCGATTGCGGGGCAATCGGCGTATGGATGCGGGACGAAGCCAGCCTGGATGACCGCCTGGCCGGCAGCGTTCCCTTCTGCGAAATGTGCGCCGTCGCCGTCGCCGGATGGCAGATGCTGCGCCAGAAACGCGCAGTCGAAGCGGGCGCTGCGCCATCACTGACCGCGGTCAAACCGGCCACGACGCGCTTCTTCCTCGATCACATCGTCCCGGAAGCCGCCGGACTGAAAGCATCGGCAATTGCGGGTGCGGGCGGGCTTTACGCGCTAACCGCAGCGCAGCTCGCGGGGTAATCACCGCGCGCGCTGCGCCAATTATTCGGCGATCTGTTCGCGCGCATAATCCTCCACGAAACGCGCGCGCGGATCACCCTGCAGGCTTCGCTGCGGCGGCAATGACCGGCGGACCGGCGGCGTGATCGCCGCCATCGGCTTTGCGCCCGGTGCAGTCACCCGCCAGATGATCCCGGCCGTATCGTCGCTGACCAGCAAGGAACCATCGGCCGCGAAATCGACCCACGTCGGGCGGCCTTTGGTGGTGCCATCATCGTTGAGGAAGCCGGTCAGGACCGGCACCGGCTTGCCCAGCGGATTGCCCCGTTCGTCAAAGGCCACATAGACTACGTCATAACCCGATGCCGGCTTGCGGTTCCACGATCCATGGCGCGCGATGAAGGCACCATTGCTGAATTTGGCCCCCATGGTGCTGCCTTCTTCGCTGAAAGCGAGCCCCAGCGCGGCCACATGCGGCCCCATCGCATATTCGGGGCGGCGGGAATATTCCGTCGTATAGGCCGGCATCGGCGCCTTCACCCGCTGGTCCAGCGTGTCCTTGTAATAGACCCACGGCCAGCCGTAATTCACGCCCACCGGCACATTGGTCAGATAATCGGGCACCAGATCTGACCCGAGCATGTCGCGTTCGTTGACCGTGGTCCATAATTCGCCGCTCCACGGGCTCCAGTCCAGTCCATTAGGATTGCGCAGGCCAGTAGCGAACATCCGCTGGCGGCCCGCCTCCAGATCATATTCCCAGATCGCGGCGCGGCCTTTTTCCACTTCCATCCCGTTTTCACCGATGTTGGAAGCAGAGCCAACCGCGACATAGATATTCTTGCCATCGGGGCTGAGCGTGATGTTGCGCATCCAGTGATTTCCGGCGGCGGGCAAATCCATCAGTTTTCTGGGATCGCCCGTGGTGCTGGCTGTGCCCAGTTCATAATCATACTCCAGCAGCTCGTCATGATTGGCGAGGTACAGTTTGCCGCCGCGCCACGCGATACCAGACGGCGAATCGAGATCATCGAGCAGGGTCAATTGTTCGTCCGCGCTACCGTCGCCGTCCGTGTCGCGCAGCAGCA
The DNA here is from genome assembly GCA_024636575.1 of Altererythrobacter sp. Classification (GTDB taxonomy): domain Bacteria; phylum Pseudomonadota; class Alphaproteobacteria; order Sphingomonadales; family Sphingomonadaceae; genus Allopontixanthobacter. The sequence continues at coordinate 1,544 of JAGXGU010000155.1, read as the reverse complement.
CCAACTTGTTGGCCGATTCGCCCGTCGCCCCCGCCCGCGACATCAACAGATTGGCGATCCACGCGGTAATTCCGCCGCCATCGCCGCTGGCCGGTGCACGGGTCAGGGTGACCAGGACATCCCCATTGGGCAGGGTGTGGATCACACGGGGATGATCGAGCCCTTCAGCAAACCGGTTGACCGCAAGCCCCTCTGCAGCGGTCGGCACAGCATCTGCCGGCCAGCCGACCGGCTTGGCGATATTGATCGTCGGGATCGATTCCGCGTTGGGTTCTTCGAGAACCGGATCATCCCCGGAAACATCCATCACTGAAAGATCGGCCTTGTCCCCGCGCGTCAGCCAGAAAAGGACCAGGGCAATCAGGACAATCAGGCCGACGACCCAGGCGAGTATCTTGCGTTTTGTGCTCATGCGCCCCCAGATAAGGCAACGAACGGATTGCGGCAATGGTCTGTTCTGGTACTTGGCCGCGTTACTTGGCGCTGATACTTGCTTCGCGGTATCAGCCGCCTGCAGGCCAGACGATTACAGGCCAGCCGGCCAGAGGAATACCCGATGTTCGATTTTAGTCCCGATGCCGATCTGCCCAAGCCGGAACTCTACCGCCAGCTGGTGCAATCCTGCGACGCGATTACCAGTGATGAGCCCGATGCCATCGCCAATATGGCCAATGTCGCGGCGCTGATGGCGGAATTCCTCCCGGCGCTGAACTGGGCGGGATTCTATCGGATGGTCGATGGCGAGCTGGTCCTCGGCCCCTTTGTCGGACGGCCAGCCTGTATCCGGATTCCGCTGGGCCAGGGCGTGTGCGGAACTGCGGCGCGCGATGGCAGGACAAAATTGGTCGAAGATGTTCACGCCTTTCCCGGCCATATCGCCTGCGATGCCGCCAGCCGGTCCGAATTGGTGGTGCCGGTCATTCGCGGCGGCAAAGTGCTGGCGGTGATCGATCTGGATAGCCCCGACCTCGCCCGGTTCGACGCCGAGGACGCCGCCGGTATCGAGGCGCTGGCGCAATTGCTTTCGCCGCGTATTTAAGCGGGCGCGATAACGGCCCAATTCGGGACATTGGCGAGGGAAACCTTGGTTTCCTGCCAGGGGTAGTGGTAGATTTTCGGTTAATTCCGGGAATCGACCTCGCCTGCCGAAGGAAAAATGCCGATGCGTGCCGATAACCAGACTTCGCGCCAGTGGATAGCCCCGATGGCTGTCCCGATGATAGCCATAGCTCTGGCCTCAACCGCAATGGCCGCATCAGGCCCGGCGTGGGCGCAAGCCGGCGGGCCCGAAGTCACTTTTGAAGAACGGCCCGTTGTCCAGGAAATCCCCGGTTCCCGGAACCCGGACATTGAGATCGAGGTCGAACGGCATGAGATGCACGGCGCCGATAAGGGCGACCATGCACTCCAACCGATGGACCATCCGCCGCATCATCCAATGCGCGATCACCCGGCGGGACATCGGCAGATCGCGCCCGCAATCCATCCTGACCCCCTCCATCCTGGCCCCCTCTATCCAGGCGCGATGTATCCAAGCCATGCTC
>JAGXGU010000154.1 GCA_024636575.1 Altererythrobacter sp. | reverse complement strand
TCGCGGTGCAGGGCACCGGAAGCGTTGGCGGCGGGGTTGCCCGGCTGCTGGCGGGTGAAGGGGCCAAACTGACCCTGTCGGATATCAATGAAGACCGTGCCGCCGAACTGGCGAGCGTGCTTGGCGCCGAAACTGCCAAGGCTGATGCAATCATGGGCATTGCCTGCGATGTATTCAGCCCCAACGCGCTTGGCGCAATCCTGGATGACGAAGGCATTGCCCGGCTGGACACCCTGATTGTGGCGGGCGGGGCGAACAATCAGCTGGCACGGGCCGGGCATGGCCAGAAATTGGCTGAACGCGGGATCCTGTACGCACCGGATTATGTAATCAATGCAGGCGGCATCATCAGCGTGACGCTGGAATATCTTGCACGCCAGAACGGCCAGCCATGTGACATCAACGAAGTCCGCAAACGGTTGGCGCAGATACCCGGACGGCTGGAACAAATCTGGCAGCAATCGGATTCCACCGGCGTTTCGCCCGATGTCGTGGCCGACCGGATGGCCCAGAAGCTGATCGGGCGTTAAAACCGGGATTTTACGCCCGGTTTCCCTTGCGAGCCGCGGTCCGTCCTGCCAAAGCAGCGTCCAGACGGAACGCTCAACAATGCATGGCTTTGCTAACCCCAAGCGCTTTCTCGAAATTGCGCGCTGGCTCACCCCGACACTGCTGATCAGCGGATTGATCATCACGGCCGCGGCGCTCGGCTGGGGCTATTTCATGGTTCCGCCTGACCGGTTGATGGGGGACACCGTCCGCATCCTTTTCCTGCACGTTCCCTCTGCATGGCTGGGCATGGGCGGCTGGAGTGCAATTGCGATCTCCAGCTTGATGTTTCTGGTATGGCGACACCCGCTGGCGGGCCTGGCAGCGCGCGGCGCGGCTGTGCCGGGTCTGGTTTTTACCGTGATCTGTTTGGTTACCGGGTCAATCTGGGGGCGGCCGACCTGGGGCACCTGGTGGGTATGGGATGGCCGGCTAACCTCCATGCTGGTGCTGATGTTCCTCTACATCGGTTATATCGCCTTGGCGCAGGCCGTCAGCCGGGATGGCGGGTCGAGCCGCATTCCGGCAATTTACGGTCTGGTCGGCGCGATCAACATCCCGATCATCAACCGTTCGGTGGTCTGGTGGCAATCGCTGCATCAACCGCCCAGCATCACCATGGGAAAAAGCGCGATCGATAATGAATTCCTGATCCCGCTGCTGATTGCGGTAGCCGGCTTCTCTTTGCTGTTTGGCGGGGTCGTGCTCGCCCGGATGCGGGCATTGCTCGCGGAGATCCAGACCGAATCCCGCTTGCGGCGCAAGGCGCTCGGCGCGCAGGCGGAAGGCGCTGCATGATGCGCGAAGGGCTGGACCAGCAGGTTTTCGTAATCGCGGCTTACGCATTTGGCGTGCTGGCGACGCTGGCATTGGCCGGATGGAGTTGGCTGGCCATGCGCGCAGCCGAGAAACGCCGTGATGAAGTGAGACGCAAATGACCAGCCGTTTGAAGGCCAAACACCAGCGATTGATCCTGATCGTGATTGCCCTTGCCGCGCTGATCGGCGCGGGTTTGCTGGCGGCCTATGCGCTGCGCAACCAGGCCAGCTATTTCTACGTGCCGGCGCAAATGGTGTCGGAGCCGCCAGCACCCGGCGAGGCGGTTCGTCTGGGCGGGATGGTCCAGGCTGGATCGCTCAGGACAGAGCCGGACGGCGTGACATTTGCCTTCGTTGTCGGCGACGGGGAGGCGACCGTACCGGTGCGCTTCGCCGGAATATTGCCTGACCTGTTTGTCGAAGGGTCCGGCGTTGTCGCGGAAGGGCGGCTGGACCCCGGCGGCACCTTTGTGGCGGATAATCTGCTCGCCAAGCATGACGAGAATTATATTCCCCGTGAATTGGAAGAAATGACCGAGCATCAGGCACAGCAAGTGGTGGCTGAAACCACTGACGAACAATTGGACCCCGGCGCATGATTGCTGAACTCGGGCTTGCGGCATTGTGGCTGGCCGCGGCGCTGGCGGCGCTGCAATTGGTCGCCGGTGCGCTGGCCCTGCGGGAAGGCGGGGCGGAACTGGCCGCACTGGTGCGGCCCGCAGCCATCGTGCAGGGATTTCTGGCGGGATTTTCTTTCCTGATGCTGCTGGTGCTGTTCGCGCAGACTGATCTGTCGGTGAAGCTGGTAGCGATGAATTCGCATTCGGAAAAACCGATGATTTTCAAGCTGTCGGGATCGTTCGGCAATCACGAAGGCTCCATGCTGCTGTGGGTTACCGTCATGGCGCTGGCCGGCGCGCTGATCGCTGCGGTGGAGCGCCGCCTGCCGGAAAAGACGATGCTGGCGACTTTGGCCGCGCAATCATTTGTCGGGATCGGATTCTATGCCTTTCTGCTGCTGAGTTCCAACCCGTTCGAGCGACTGCCGGTGCCCGCCTTGGAAGGGATGGGCCTGAACCCGCTGCTGCAGGATATCGGGCTCGTGTTCCACCCACCGACGCTGTATGTCGGCTATGTCGGTCTGTCGGTCGCCTTCAGTTTTGCTGTCGGCGCCTTGCTGACCCGGCAGGTCACGCCCGATTTTGCGCGCGCGATGCGCCCATGGGTGCTGGGCGCGTGGATATTCCTGACGCTGGGCATTACCGCAGGCAGTTACTGGGCCTATTACGAACTTGGTTGGGGCGGCTGGTGGTTTTGGGATCCGGTTGAAAATGCCAGCCTGATGCCGTGGCTCGCCGCCACCGCACTGCTCCATTCCGCCAGCGTTCTGGCATCGCGGGACGCGCTGAGGACGTGGACAATCATGCTGGGCGTGGTTGCATTTTCCATGTCGATGGTCGGCACATTTCTGGTGCGTTCGGGCATCCTGACCAGCGTCCACGCCTTCGCCGTCGATCCGGAGCGGGGTACATTCATCCTCGGCCTGCTGGTGATCTATATCGGTGGTGCCTTGCTGCTGTTCGCATTGCGCGCAGGGACGATTTCGGAAGGTGAAAGGTTCTCCGTGACCAGTCGCGAGGGCGCACTGGTGTTCAATAATGTGATGCTCAGCGCCATTCTCGGGATAGTCCTGCTGGGTACGCTGTATCCGCTGCTGACCGAGGCGTTTGACGTCCGGGTTTCAGTCGGGCCGCCCTATTTCAATCCGGTCGGGGCCATCTTTGTGGTGCCGATGTTGCTGGTGATGGCTGTCGGGCCGCTGCTGCGCTGGCGCAAGGACAGCCTCACGCGTATCCGTTTGCCCATCGCGATCATCGGTGGGGCATTACTGGCTGCGCTGATCCTGGTGTCGCTGCTGAGTTCCGTATCGATCCTGCCGCTGCTCGGGCTGGTGCTGTCGATCGGTCTCGCGATCGCCAGCTTCATGCCGATCCGCGGGCGCAAATTGCGGCTGCTGCCGATTGCCACCTGGGGCATGATGATCGCCCATTTCGGGATCGCCGTCGCCCTGTTCGGCATGGCCAGTGAAAGTGCTTTTTCCGAAGAAACCCTGGCCGCCGTCGAAGTTGGCGGCAGTGCCGATGTTGGCGATTGGAATGTGGTGCTGACGGAAGTCAGGCCCACCGCTGGCCCGAACTGGACCGCACTGGAAGGCCGGATGATGGTGAGTTACAAGGGCGGTGATGCTAAGGAAATCGATCCGCAATCGCGCAATTTCTGGGCTCCCCCGCAGGAAACCACCGAAAGCGCGCTGGTTACGCGCTGGAATGGCCAGCTTTACGCCGTGATCGGCCGTCAGGCGGGCGAGGGGCGCTGGCAGTTGCGGCTGTGGTGGAAACCGTTTGTGACCTTCATCTGGTACGGCGGAATGCTGGTTGCGTTGGGTGGATTGCTGGCATTGATCGGGCGCCTGATGGCTGATCTCAAACGCCGCAGCATCAAATCGCGGGTCGCCGGCCGGCGGGCAGAGACAGCCGTATGATCCGCTGGACACTCTGGGTGCCGCTTGCGCTGTTCCTGCTGTTTTGCGGGGTCGCCGCATATCAGCTGACGCAGCCGAAGGACGAATTCATCGCCAGCACCATGATCGGCCAACCCCTGCCGGAATTCGATCTGCGCGCCGCCAGCGCGGACCGGCCCGGTCTTGCGACGCGGGATCTGCGTGACGGCCAGCCCCGCCTGCTCAATGTCTTCGCCAGCTGGTGCATCCCCTGTATTGCGGAGGCTCCGCAGCTAGAGGCGCTTAGGCGGCAAGGCGCGGATATTGCGGCCGTGGCCATCCGCGACAAGCCGGAAGATGTGGCCCGGTTTCTGGCCAATTACGGCAATCCCTACAGCCGGATCGGCGCGGATGATTTGTCCGAATTGCAATTGGCAATCGGTTCATCGGGTGTCCCGGAAACCTTTGTGATCGATGGGCAGGGGGTCATCCGATACCAGCATATTGGCGATATCCGGGCCAGCGATGTGCCAGTCCTGTTGCAGAAACTGGCGGAGGCGAAATGATGCTGTCCAAATGCCTTTTCGCTGCGATGTCCGTATTCCTCGCCGCCGCCGCGATACCGGCGCTTGCGCAGGATTCCATGCCGCCGGCCCCCTATGCCTATAACCAGCTGGCCGATCCCGAACAGGAGGCAAAGGCGCAGGATCTGATGGAAACCCTGCGCTGCCTCAAGTGCCAGAGTCAGTCGATCGCGGATAGCGATGCACCGATGGCGGGCGACATGCGCCATCAGGTCCGCTCCCGAATTGCCCAGGGTGAAGAACCCGAAGCGATCCGCGCATGGCTGGTGGCGCGCTACGGCGATTATGTCAGCTATGCGCCCACGGTCAGCGAAACCACCTGGCCGCTGTTTGCGGTTCCGTTGCTGCTGGTGCTGCTGGCGGCAATCATCCTTTGGCGGCGATTGAGGGCGCGTTCATGATCTGGTTTCCCTTGATAGCGCTGGCGCTAGTGGCTTTTGTGCTGGCCGCGTTCGTGGTCAAATTGCCGCGTAGCGGGTGGGCGCTGTTTGGCGCGGCCTTGTTGTTCGGGTTGGCCGGCTATGCGTTGCAGGGATCCCCGGGATTGGCGGGATCGCCCAAGCTGGCAGGTGCCAAGAACGACGCCGGCAATTTCGCATTGGTGGATGCGCGGCGGCAAATGTTCAATCCCGACCGTGCACCCAGCCGCTATGTCACAGTGGCGGATGGTTTCGCCCGTCGCGGCCAATTCGAAGATGCAGCCGGTATCCTCAGCGGCGCGGTATCGCAAAATTCCAACGACGGGGAGGCGTGGCTGGCCCTGGCCAACGCGCTGGTGGAACACGCCGATGGATCGCTGACGCCCGCTGCGCTGTATGCTTACGGCCAGGCGCAGGAAGTGCTCCCCGGGCACCCCGGCCCGTCTTATTTCCTCGGAGTGTCGTTAATTCGGTCAGGCCAGCCGGTGGAGGCGCGGAAATTATGGGCCGAGACGCTGGAACGCGCGCCGGCCGATGCTCCGTGGAGGCAGCAAATGGAAGAACGGCTTGCCCGGCTGGATGAATTGCTGGCGCAGATCGGGAACCAGTAATGCAGCCTATCGCCGGATTGGCGCAATGTGTTGCGGGTTCAAAACGATACTGCTAATCGCCGCCACCGCCCCTTGCGGCGCTTGAAAGGCAGCCTAGCCATGCGACCTGAATTTCCTTTTCAATGAGCGATAACGCAACTCATGAAATCCGGCCTCCGGCTGGCAAGGAAGGCGGCCACGGTTCGTCCAGCACAAAGCTGGCGGTGGGTGCGATCGGCATCGTGTTTGGCGATATCGGCACCAGCCCGCTGTATGCTTTCCGCGAAACTTTCGTCGGGCCTCATCCTTTGGCGCTCGACACATTGCATGTTTTTGGTGTGGTCAGCCTGATATTCTGGTCGATGACGCTGGTAGTCTCGATCCAGTACGTCACCATTCTGATGCGGGCTGACAACAAGGGGATGGGTGGCAGTCTGGCGCTGGTTGCCATGATTTCACGCCAGATCGGCAAGACCAAATACGGGTGGATCACCGTCCTGCTCGGTGTCATGGCAACTTCGCTATTTTACGGCGATAGCATGATTACTCCGGCGATTTCCGTGCTCTCCGCTGTTGAGGGGCTGACCGTGGTGCAGGAAGAACTGGCGCCTCTGGTCATTCCCATTGCATTGGTCCTGCTGGTCGGCCTGTTCATATTGCAGAAGCGCGGCACGGAGAAAGTGGGCGCTTTGTTCGCGCCGGTGATGATCGTGTATTTCATCGTCATCGCCTTCCTTGGCACCATCCAGATCGTGCTTCATCCTGACATCCTGATGGCGTTAAACCCCTGGTACGCGGTTCAATTCTTCCTGACCGACGGAATGCTGGCGTTTCTTGCGCTCGGCTCAGTGGTGCTGGCGGTGACCGGGTCAGAGGCGCTGTATTCCGACATGGGGCATTTCGGACGTGGACCGATGCGCCTGTCCTGGTTCGGTTTTGTGATGCCCTGCCTGCTGCTTAATTATTTTGGGCAGGGGGCGATGATCGTCAGCCTCGATGCGGCGTCGGCGGCGCAGGCGATCAAGAGCCCGTTCTACTATCTTGCGCCCGAAATGTGGCGTCTGCCGCTGGTCGTTTTGGCAACCTTTGCCACCTTCATCGCCAGCC
>JAGXGU010000153.1 GCA_024636575.1 Altererythrobacter sp. | reverse complement strand
CTGCCGACAAGCAAGTCGAGGAGGCCGGCGACCTGCTATTCGCTGCGGTAAACCTGGTCCGAGCCTATGGCATCGCCCCGGAAGATGCATTGCGAGCGGCCAATGACAAATTCGAACGCCGCTATCGCGCAATGGAGGTGCTGGCGGATGATTTCGCGAAGCTTTCCCTCGATGAACAGGAAGCCTTGTGGCAGCGGGTGAAGCAGTCGGAATCCTAGGCCCAGGCTGGCTTGCCCCTGCCCCCTTCCCGGCCATTTCTGCCGCATCCCAACCGATAATTCGGCCTAAAGGCTGGCGAAGCGGCCAAATTCCTTGGGTGACAGGCGCACCGCAAATGCACGCAATGGCCCATGTTCATCCTGGCCGGCGTCCTTTTCCGACATGATCTGACCATGCGCGTGCAGCCAGGCCAGTTTTTGCCCTTCGCCCGCAGGCAGAACAATCTCGTAAAGTTTCGAGCTGGCCGTCAACAATTTGTCGAGCGTTGCCGTCAGTTCCTCCATCCCGGCACCTGTCATTGCCGATATAGGCACGATGGCATCGTCGGCCGCAGCGAATTCAGCGAGTTCCGCGCCTTTCTCCTGGGACAGTAAATCCCATTTGTTCCAGGTCTCGATGATCGGAATAAGATTTTCGCCTTCTTCCGCATCGGTCACGCCCAATCCGGCGAGAACTTCCAGCACCTGCGATTTCTGCGCCGCCGATGCGGGACTGGAAATATCCCGTACATGCACGATTATATCGGCTGCAGTCACTTCTTCCAACGTCGCGCGGAACGCGGCCACCAATTGTGTGGGCAGGTCGGAAATGAAGCCCACAGTGTCGGACAGGATCGCTTTTTCCACACCAGGCAACCGAATTGCCCGCATGGTCGGATCAAGCGTCGCGAACAGCAGATCTTCCGCCATGACGTCCGAACCGGTCAGCCGGTTGAACAGGGTGGATTTGCCGGCATTGGTATAGCCGACCAGTGCGATCACTGGCCACGGCGCCCTGCCCCGCCGTTCACGGTGCAGCGCGCGGGTGCGGCGGACTTGCTCCAGTTCCTTGCGAAGCCGCGCCATTCTCTGGCGGATCATCCGGCGGTCGGCCTCGATCTGGGTTTCGCCCGGACCGCCGAGGAAGCCAAAGCCGCCGCGTTGCCGTTCCAGATGGGTCCAGCTGCGAACCAGGCGGCTCTGCTGGTAATCGAGATGTGCGAGTTCGACCTGCAGGCGGCCTTCCGCTGTCGCGGCGCGTTCCCCGAATATTTCCAGGATCAGGCCGGTACGGTCGATGACCTTGCGTTTGAGCCTGTCTTCCAGGTTGCGCTGCTGGATCGGGGACAGCGCGCCATCGACAATGACCAGCTCGGCTTCTTCCAGCTCGCACTTGGTGGCAATGGTTTCCACCTGCCCGGAACCGAACAGGGTGCTGGGTTTGACATCCCGCACCGGCAGGACGATTGCCTCGGCAACAATGATACCGATGGCCAACGCCAGACCGCACGCTTCCTCAAGCCGCGAAGCTGCATCCAGATCGTGCTTTGACCCGCGAATATCGGGGCAAATGACGATGGCCCGCGCACCGCGCGAGACTTCGCCTAACAGGTCGTCATCAAAGCTCAGTCGTCTTCACCTTCCCATTCGCCCGAGAGGTCGACGGGTTTCGTTGGCTGAATGGTTGACACTGCATGCTTGTAAGCCAGCTGGACGAAACCGTCCCGCTCCAGCAGCATGCAAAAAAGGTCGTAGGCGGCGATACGGCCCTGCAGCATCACGCCGTTGACCAGGAACATTGTTACCTGCGCTTCAGCTTCGCTAACCCGCGAAAGGAATACATCCTGCAGCAGGCGCTGCTTGCGCTGGCTATCCGCGCTATCGAATTGGCCCACATCAATCTGTTGACCCGGCATCAAAGTGGACACCGCGTGTTTATAGACCAATTGGGATTCGCCATCACGCCGCAGCAGGATCGAGAAATTGTCGAACCAGGTAATGATCCCCTGCAGCTTCACGCCTTTCACAAGGAACATGGTCACCGGGGTTTTGTTTTTACGCAGCAGATTCAGGAACGCATCCTGAAGACTGGCCTGCTTGCCCTTTTTCTCAGGCTCGGCCGGCGTGGGCTTCTGCCGGGCAGTTAAAGTACGTCCTTCTGACATTGTCTGTCACCTTATTTTTGGCGTCCGCCTTTGCGGTTCGCATTCTGGTCCACCGACTTCTCAACGAAGAAGATGTCCGATAGTTTCGATAGATTGTGACTGTATCGCATTTTGCAACCCAAGCTAAATGGATTCGCGAAATGATTGTGCTGCGATCAGCACTGTTCAGCTTTTTCGATCCTCCGCATCACGTTCGCCCATGCCCAGCAGCTTCAATTTGCGGTGCAAGGCAGATCGTTCCATCCCGATGAAGCTGGCCGTCTTGGAAATATTACCCGAAAAACGGCGAATCTGGATACTGAGATATTCACGTTCGAAGCTTTCACGTGCTTCACGCAGCGGAATGCCCATCAGGGCTGAAACGGCGGTTGCACCGCCCAATCTGCCGCCGACAACCTCGCTAGGCAGCATGTCGGGCTCCACTGCAGCAAGTCGTTCGCGCGGGGTCAGGATGACCGTGCGTTCCACGACATTGCGCAATTGGCGAACATTGCCCGGCCAGTCATAGGCTTGGAGGGCGGCCATAGATTCCTCGGTCAGGTCAGGTGCGATGATCCCTTGTTCCGCCGCATAACGGGTGAAGAAATGCTCTGCCAGCGCCGGAATATCGTCCCGCCGTTCCGCCAGCGAAGGGATGGTGATGGGAACGACATTCAGCCGGTAAAACAAATCTTCGCGAAAGTTCTTCTGTTCCATTTCATGCTGGAGATCGCGCGAGGTCGAAGATACCACCCGCACATCGACCCCGATCTGCCGGCAGCCGCCGACCCGGACAAAGCTCTGTTCGGTCAGCACCCGCAGGATGCGTGCCTGGGTCGACAGGGGCATATCCGCCACCTCGTCCAGGTACAGCGTTCCGCCATCGGCCAATTCCAGCAGGCCGGGACGCACCAGCTTGCCGTCTGATTCCTCGCCGAACAATTCCTGTTCGAACCGTTCGGGCGTGATACGGGCGGAATTGACGATGACGAAGGCACTATCGCTGCGCGGGCTCCAATTATGCAGCAATCGCGCGGCCACTTCCTTGCCTGCACCGGCAGGACCGTTGATCAGCACCCGGCTGCCGGTGCCCGCGACCCGTTTCAACGTGGCGCGAACCTGGTTGATGACAGCGGAATTGCCGGTGAATTCCTCGCCGTGGGTGAAGCCTTGGCGCAGCCGGGTATTTTCACGCCGCAAACGCTCGGTCTCCGTCGCCCGGTCGACCAGTAACAGCAGCCGTTCAGCCTCGAACGGCTTCTCGATGAAATCCATGGCCCCGCGGCTGACGGCGGAAACCGCCGTGTCGATATTGCCATGTCCGGAAAAGATGATCACCGGAAGTTCCGGCTCTCGCAACTTGATTGCATCGAGCACTTCCAGCCCGTCCATCTCGCTGCCATGCAGCCACACATCCAGCAGCACCAGGCTGGGGCGGCGCTCGTCAATTGCTGCCAGTGCCGCCGTGCTGTTGGCGGCCGTTCGGCATTCATAGCCCTCATCGCTGAGGACACCCGAAACCAGCTCGCGAATATCACGTTCATCATCAACGACGAGGATGTCTAGCGCCATTGCGCATCTGCCTTTCTATGGGTCATCCGGCTGTACCGTTGCCCAAATTGTCTTGCGCCCCCGAATTGCTTTGCACCGATTCCACGGGATTTCTGGCGAAGCGCAGCGTTACCCGTGTCCCCCCACCCTCCGCAGCCGCGAAGGCCATGTTTCCTCCATGTTCTTCGACAATCTTGTTGACGATGGCCAGACCCAGACCGGTCCCCTTTTCCCGGGTGGTCACGTAGGGTTCGACAATCCTGTCCTGATCCTGTGGCAACCCGACACCGTTGTCCTCGACACTCACGACCAGATCACCATCCACGGTCTTTATTTCCACCACGATCCGGCCGCGATAATCCGGTTCGGCAGTGATCGCCCTTGCCTCCACCGCTTCCACCGCATTTTTCAGCACATTGGTCATCGCCTGGCCCAATTGATGGCGGTCGCAGGCGATATTCACCGGCCCATCCGCGCTGGTGCTGAAGCTGAAATTGATCCCCGGATGCGCGACTTCCTGAAGGAATAGCGATTGGCGCACCAGATCAACCGTATTCTCCTCGCGGAATACCGGCTTCGGCAGGCGCGCGAAGGAGGAGAATTCATCGACCATCTTCCGCAGGGCACCGACTTGCCGAACGATGGTGTTGGTCAGATCGTCGAACAATTCACCGTCCACCTCTATCTGCTTGCGATAACGGCGTTTGAGCCGTTCGGTCGCAAGCTGAATGGGCGTAAGCGGGTTCTTGATTTCATGCGCGATCCGCCGCGCTACGTCCGACCAGGCTGCCTGCCGCTGGTCGAGCAATTGCCGCGTTATATCCTCAAAAGTGATCACCTTGCCTTCCGGCGCGGCTGCTATTTTCACGGCCAGCGTCAACAGATCGCCGCCCTTGTTGTAATTGACAATACCGCTGGAAACCCCGGACGCAGCGAGCGCAGCAATCTGCGGGGACAATGCCTCCAGTGGCAGTTTCAACGGTGTCGGCCCGCGTTCGCCCATCAGCAATTGCTGGGCAAGACTGTTCATCAGCATGACCTGGCCATCGTGGCTGATCGAAATGATCCCGGCAGTAACCGATTCCAGCACCGTTTCCATAAAGGCCCTGCGCGCATCAAGCTGGCTGTTGGCCCCGACCAGAGCATCGGTTTGCTGCTCGATCTGGGCGGTCATGCGGTTGAAGGCGCGGTTTAACTGGCCAATTTCATCATTGCCGGTCCGCCCGTCCACCCGCAGCGAGAAATTGCCTGCCCCCACCTTGCGCGCTGCGCCGACGAGTTCGGTAAGCGGTTCCACCTGCCGATCGGCAAAACGGAGCGCAAACCAGACAGCAATCATCACCAGGATGATAGAGACGAAAAACAACGCGAGATTGAACCGCAGTTGCAGCGCCCGCGCCCGATTGGTCAGCACTTCGTAAGCAGATGCGATGTTCTTCGCGCTTTCGAAGGAGGTGAAGGATTGCGCTTCGGAATTGCGCGCGTTGTAGAGATATATCCCGCTTTCGCGGTCGATCGCGGAAACCGCCTCGATGCGGGTTGGGCCGCCGATGACAACCACCGATTCACCGCCGCGAACCCGGTCGAAAATACCGGACTGCAATTGCTGCGGCTGATTGTCGGCCGGCAGGTCGAACATCGCCGCAGTGCGCAGTGTACCGTCGGGTAATTCCTGCAGGATCGCGGATTCGTTCAGATCCCGGCCTTGCGCCTGATAGCGGTAGAAATCGGCAAACCCGCTGTCAGCCAGGGTCCCCTGATCAAGCCAGTACCGCATGTCGCTGGCCATCGCGATGGTCTCGTTGGCGACTTCGAGCTGGTTCTGTTCGTAATAATTTTCCGCCAGCGCATTGGCATTCTTCATCAGCCCGCGGGAATCGTCAGAAAACCAGAAATCAACGCCGGACTGGAACAGGATTGCAGCAAAGCCAGCGACCAGCAAAGTCGGGATCGCGGCGACCATCGAAAAGAAAAACACCAGCCGGACATGCAGGCGCGCGGTGCTGCCCGCGGCGCGGCGAATGGCCAGCCTCCGCCCGAACAGAACAACCAGCGTGATTGCCGGTATCAGCGTACCGATCAAGAGCGAAGCCACCTGCCCCGAAGGCAGCAATTGTCCGCCCGGGGGCGCGCTGGTGAAGCTGTAATAGGTTGCGGCGACCATGATCGCAAAGGCAAGCGCCGCCGCAACTTCGAGGATCAGGTAGAAATTCGCGCGGCGGGAGGCCACAACGAAGCGCCGCATCCAGCGGGGGCTTCTGTGTAACATCGCAGGAGACGCGCTCTTCATCGTTGCATCTCTACAACGATAGTGTTGCATTTATGCAAGACATTTTGCGTCGAACGGAGGGTATCACCTGTTAAAAGCTGCCTGACTAGCGCTATCTTGCCGGGGCGAACCGTTCCGGATCGATCACCAATTCAACCAGGCGCTTGCGCAAGGTGTTTCGATTAATGCCGAGCAATTCGGCAGCACGGAGCTGATTCCCCGCCGTTTGGCGCAATGCGTGTTCAAACAGCGGCTTTTCAAACGCGGCAAGCGATTTTTGGTAAAGATTGCCATTCGCTGGCCCGTGCAGCGCCACCCATTTTTCCAGCGCTCCGGCAAAATCGTTGCTGTCATCGGTCGAACCGGCGACCACCAACGCCTCGTCCAGTACACTGGAAATGGTCTCTGAATCGATCATTTCATCGCGTGCCATCAGCGCCAGCCGGTAGATTGTATTCTTTAATTCCCGCACGTTGCCGCGCCAAGGCTGGCGTTCCAGCATCGCAATCGCGGCGGCATCCAATTGCCGTGGCGGCAGGCCTTCCTCCGCGGCCTGACGGAGGAAATGCCGGGCCAGCGCGCCGATATCATCCACCCGGTCGCGCAGGGGCGGCAGCTGGATCGGCACCACGTTGAGGCGGTAGAACAGATCTTCCCGGAATGTCCCGGCAGCAATCATCGGGGTCAGATCGCGATTGGTAGCGGCAACGATCCGCACATCGACGGAGATTTCCTGCCGCCCGCCGACCCTGCGGATACGCCCCGATTGCAGCGCCCGCAGCAAACGGGTCTGCGCAGCAGGCGGCATATCGCCAATCTCGTCCAGAAACAGGGTTCCCCCATTGGCCTGTTCAAACTTGCCGATTGCCTGGTTGACCGCGCCGGTGAAAGCTCCCTTTTCGTGGCCGAATAGCTCACTCTCGATCAATTCACTGGGAATCGCGGCGGCGTTTACCGCGATAAACGGCCCGGTCTTGCGGTGGCCGAGCTGGTGGATCGCATCGGCCACCAGTTCCTTGCCGGTACCGGATTCGCCAAGGATCAGCACGGTCAGATCATTGCGCAGCACCCGCGTGATCATGCGGAACACGCCCTGCATCGCCTGGCTTCGGCCCACCAGCGGGAGGCCTTCCCCGGCCTCGGCGATTTCACCGCTTTGAATTTGGCGCACGCCTGTTGCCTGCTCTACCGCGCGAAGCAGATCATCCAGATCGAAAGGCTTGGGAAAATATTCGAAGGCGCCAGTATCGGTCGCCCTGATTGCTGTATCCAGCGTGTTCTGCGCCGAAAGGATGATGATCGGCATTTCAGGGTGATTGCCGCACACTGCGCCAAGGGTTTCGATCCCGTCCCCATCGGCCAGAATGACGTCGGTCAACATGGCATCGAAGTGCTGAGCCGCCAGATGCCGGTCCCGCCCCGCGATACTGTCTGTCGTGGTGACGGCGAAGCCCTCATCCTCCAGCGCGGCAGTAACCACCGTGGCGATGGAATTGTCATCTTCCACCAACAAGATATGTCCGCGCATCGATCGTACCTCTATTTCGCCAGCGGCAGGTTGATCCGGAAATTGGTCAAACCCGCCTTGTCATCGCGGCTATAGCCGATTCGCCCGTCCATATCGGCGAGCAATTTCTTGACCAATGCAAGGCCAAGGCCCTGCCCGCCCCTCTTCGCCGTTACAAACGGTTCGAACATGCGGTCCGCCATTTGCGGATCGACCCCCGGGCCATTATCGATCACGGTCACTTCGATCGGGACACGAACGGACCGGCCCAGCCGGATAGCACTCATTGCCGATCCGCTGACGAACCGGGTTTTGACAATAATCTCACCGCTTTCCATCCCGGAGCATGCATCGCAGGCGTTGGACAGCAGATTGATCATGACCTGCTCCAGCGCATCCTGACTGGCAAGAACCGGCGGCAGGGACGGATCGAATTCCTCCGCAAGAGTTACATTAGCCGGTGCGCTTGCCCGCACGGTAGCCATGGCATTGCGGATTGCCTCGTGCAGATTGAACGGCGCAACGGGATCGGGTGTATTGCTGCCCAGCTTCTGCATCCGGTCGACGAGACGCGCGATCCGGTCGACCTCGTCGGAAATCAACGCAGCCAGCGGCCGGTCCTTTTCATCCACGCGCCGGGCGAGCAATTGCCCTGCACCCCGTATGGCAGCCAGCGGATTCTTGATTTCATGCGCGAGGACCGCTGGAGCACCGACCGTGCTTTCCTTCTCACCTTCTCCGGATACGTCATCGCGGCTGCCATCGGATAGCGACAACACTTTCCAGCCGGGGTGAGAAACCATGGGGGATACGGTCAGGTTGAAGCGTTTGCGCTCTCCATCCACGATCGCGATGACACCCCGGGCGACCAATTGCTGATCTTCGATTGCCAGCCGTTCCTGGATACCGACCGTGCCGAAATCAACCAGGTCAGTGACAACCATTCCAGTCAGGCGTTTGCTGCTGCGCCCGAACAGGCTTTCGGCGGCAGGATTCGCCTCTGCAATGCGCAGGTTCCGGTCGAGCAGCAGTACCGAAAATATCATGCCGGCCATTTGGATTTGCGCGGGCGGGCGCGGTCCCGACCGAACTGATAGCCCCGCCTTCATCGGCTCGGAACTCACGCGGCCCGGCGGTGCATGAAAGGGGTGTAAAACCGTTCGAGCTCGCCCATCACCTGCGCTGGATCGTCCACGAAATTCACCTGATTGCGAAACTCGGCAGAGCCATGCATCCCCTTGGTGTACCAGCCAAGATGCTTGCGGGCGACCTTGACGCCAACGTCGGTGCCGTAATGTTCCAGCATGCCGCGATAATGTTCGATCAGTACGGAAAACTGCTCGTCGAAGCCGGGGCTTGGCAGTGCTTCGCCGGTGCGTAGCCAATGCATTACCTGGCCCAGCAGCCATGGCTTGCCGTAAGCTCCGCGACCGATCATGACCCCGTCAGCACCCGATTGTTCCAGCGCATGCGCGGTATCCTCGATCCCGCAAATGTCGCCATTGACGATCACCGGGATGGACACGGCATCCTTGACCTTGCGGATGAAGCTCCAATCCGCAGAACCTTTGTACATCTGGTTGCGCGTGCGCCCGTGAACGGTGATCATCCTGACCCCGATATCTTCGGCGATTTTCGCCAGTTCCGGCGCGTTCAGGCTGTCATGGTCCCAGCCCATCCGCATCTTGACCGTCACCGGCACGGATACCGCCTTTACCGTGGCCTCCATCAGCTTTGTCGCCAGCGGGACTTCGCGCATCAGCGCCGATCCGGCGAGGCCATTGGTGACCTTGCGCACCGGGCAGCCGAAATTGATGTCGATTATCGCCGCCCCGCGATCTTCATTCAGCCTGGCCGCTTCGCCCATCGAAACCGGGTCGCAGCCCACCAATTGCATCGAAACCGGTTCTTCGATCTGACCCCATGCCACTTTCTGCAGCGACTGGCGCGTTTCCCGGATCATGGCCTGGCTGGCAACCATTTCGGTCACATTAAGGCCGGAACCGTAGCGCCGCACAAGGGTGCGAAACGGCAGATCGGTAACGCCGGTCATCGGCGCAAGCACGACCGGACAATCGATCGCAATCGGACCGATGTGGATCGGCTTTAACGCCGGTGGAGGGGGAAGCGTGGTCATTTTCGATATGTGCCTAAAATTTGGGCAGCGCTTAGTGCATTGCAGCATCGGACGCAAGCCGCTAGCGCCCGTGCGATGACACCTGCGATGACACAGGCCACCACCCCCGGCATGCCCGAACGCGGCGAATTCGCGGCGATCATCGTGGCCGCTGGACAGGGCCTCCGCGCGGGACAGCCCTTGCCGAAACAATTCGCGCTGTGGCGGGGCAAGCCGGTGCTGCGGCATTCGGCGGAAACGCTGGCTGCTGCCGGGGCAAATCCGATTTTTGTGGCCATACCCGGCGGGGCCGAAGGCGCCACTCGGGCGGCGCTGTCCGGCATCGCCAACATCCGGTTGATCGTAGGCGGTGCAACGCGCCAGATGTCTGTCGCAAACGCCTTGTCCGCACTGGAGGGGGATGCACCGGAATTTGTGCTGATCCACGATGCGGCCCGTCCGATTCTGCCCGCCGCTGTCATAGACCGCCTGCTGGCTGCGCTGGTGGATGCCCCCGGCGCGATCCCGGTTCTGCCGGTGGTGGACAGCCTGTCGATTGATGCTGCAGGCAAGATGTCCGGATCAGCGGACCGCGACAGTCTGCGCCGGGTTCAGACCCCGCAGGCGTTTCGCTTTGCCGACATTCTGGCGGCCCACCGGGCATGGGATAGCCCCATATCCGCAGGGGACGATGCGCAGGTCGCGCTGGCCGTTGGCCTTGAAGTGGCGCATGTCGCCGGTGACGAAGCGCTCAGGAAACTGACATTTGCGGAGGATTTCATGGCGGAATTGCCTCCGATGCGGACGGGCATGGGGTATGACGTGCACCGGTTGGCAGCGGGCGAGGAATTGTGGCTCGGTGGGTTGCTGATCCCGCATGATCGCGGGCTCGCCGGGCATAGCGATGCCGATGTCGCGCTGCACGCCGTTGTCGATGCGCTGCTCGGATCGGTTGGCGAAGGCGATATTGGCCAGCATTTTCCGCCCAGCGATCCGCAATGGAAGGGCGCGCGTTCAGCACAGTTCGTCGAACACGCAGTCATGCTGGTGACCAAGGCGGGGTACCGGATCGGAAATGTCGATTTGACGATCATCTGCGAAGCGCCGAAAATTGGCCCATACAGAGACGCGATGAGGATGAAACTGGCCGAGCTGCTGAGCGTTGATACAGGTCAGGTCAATGTGAAGGCTACGACTACCGAACGGTTGGGCTTTGCCGGGCGCGAGGAAGGTATCGCGGCGCAGGCCATCGCAACAGTCTTGGCATTGGCATAGGATAATGGACCGATGAAATATTTGAATGTTCTGGCCGGCGCAGCAGCAATGCTGGCACTGTCGCAATCGCAGGTTGCGATGGCGCAAACTGCGGCAAATTCATGCATAAAGCAGGCTGACATGGCGGATGCAGTGGTCTTTGCCATGCCGTCCTTGATCGGCGCGTTCAGGGCGAAATGCGGGCCGTCCCTGCCCGCTGACGGTTTCATCGGCACGCAGGGCCCGAAACTGGCGGCATCCTATACCGCACTGCAACGATCTGCATGGCCGGGCGCGCGCCGGTTCCTGCTCGACTTCGCGCAAAGCAAGACCGCGCGCCAGGACGATGGCATGGCAACCATGCTGGCCACCCTGCCGGCCGATGCGGTCAGGCCCTTTGTCGATGCCTTGATCCAGCAGGAAGTATCGAAGGAAATTCCGATCAAGGATTGCGGCAATATCGAACGCGGCGTGTCGTTACTGGCCGCCTTGCCGCCCGAAAACATGGGCGGGCTAACGGTGTTCCTGCTTCGGATGGCCAATGTCAAAAAGCCTAATATTTGCGAAAGTGACTAGTCATGATGCAAGCCTTGCTGCCCCAAGAAATCGATGCGCTTGCCCGCCGCGTGGTGGAAGAGAATGCCGCTGCCGGACGGACCATTGCGCTGGCTGAGAGCTGTACAGGGGGTCTGGTAGCCGCGGCATTAACTGAAATACCCGGTTCGTCGGCAGTGTTGGACCGCGGTTTCGTGACCTATTCCAACGAATCCAAAATTGAGATGCTGGGGGTTTCGAGCGATATCATCGAAACATTCGGCGCGGTTTCCATTGCCTGCGTCTGGGCAATGGCCAATGGCGCGCTGAAAAACAGCAACGCCGATATTGCGGTTGCGATCAGCGGAGTGGCCGGGCCAGACGGGGGAACCGAAAAGAAGCCCGTCGGAACGGTCGTTTTCGCCCGGGCCATCCGCAACAGTACCGGGGAGCCCGAAGGCGAGCTCAAATACTTTGACGGGGGAAGCCGCGCGGAAGTGCGCCTTCAGGCGACGCTGTGCGCGCTGGAATTGCTGCTGCCGTAAAGCTGCATCGCACGGTCTTCGAATGCGGTGACCATCTTGCGGAATGCACGGTCGAAATATTGGCCTGCCAAGGCTTCGAACACGCGGTTCTTGAATGTGAAGTCGACCGAAAAATCGACCTTGCACCCGCCCCCCGGCAAGGCTTCGAAATACCAGCGATTGTCGAGATCCTTCAGCGGGCCATCGATATATTGGACATCGATCATTTCGGGCCGCTGCTTGCTGACCTTGGAGGTGAAACTCTCGCGCAAATTCTTGAAACCGACCACCATATCGGCGGTCATCTCAGTTTCGGAATCGGAACGCACCCGGGTGGCGACCACCCACGGCAGGAATTCCTTGTAACGCGCCACATCCGCGACCAGATCGAACATCTGTTCACAGCTATACGGCAGCACCCGGGTTTCGCGGATCCCCGGCATCAGGCAGTCAGTTTTTTAGCCAGCTTCGCTTCACGGGCGGCCCGCATCTGGGCGAAATCATCGCCTGCGTGATAGCTTGACCGGGTCAGCGGAGTGGACGCAACCTGCAGGAAACCTTTGGCGCGCGCAATGGCGCCAAAAGCGTCAAATGCCTTGGGTGTGACGAAATCCTCAACCTTGGCATGTTTCGGTGTTGGCTGGAGGTATTGGCCCATGGTCATGAAATCGATGTCGGCGGTGCGCATATCGTCCATCACCTGGTGAACCTCCAGCCGCTGTTCGCCCAGCCCCAGCATGATCCCCGATTTTGTGAAGATCATCGGATCGTGGCTCTTCACTTCTTCCAGCAGGCGGAGCGATGCGTAATAGCGCGCGCCGGGGCGGATAGTAGGATACAGGCGCGGCACGGTTTCGAGGTTGTGGTTGTAAACGTCTGGTCCGGCTTCACAAATCGCCTCGACAGCGGGGCGCATCTTGCCGCGGAAATCGGGCGTAAGAATTTCGATGGTGGTATTCGGGGTTTCGCGCCGCAGGGCCTGGATCACCTTGACGAATTGTCCGGCGCCGCCATCAGGCAAATCATCGCGGTCGACGGAGGTGATGACGATGTGTTCCAGCCCCAGCTTGGCCGCAGCAGCTGCGGTATGTTCTGGTTCCAGCGGATCGACAATCCGGGGCATGCCGGTTTTTACATTACAGAATGCACAGGCACGCGTGCAGACATCGCCCAGGATCATCACGGTCGCGTGTTTCTTGGTCCAGCATTCGCCGATATTGGGGCACGCCGCCTCCTCACACACGGTGTTGAGGTTGAGGTCACGCATCAGCTTGCGGGTTTCGTGATATCCCTTGCTGACCGGTGCCTTGACCCGGATCCAGTCCGGCTTGCGGGCACGCGCCGGGCGCTCCTCAGCAGAAGCGGCGGCATCATTGGGGGCGATGGAGAATTGGTTCATACGGGCCCATTTAGGCCGCAGCCTGCCAAGCCGCAAGCCATACGGGGAAATTGCGCGTGCTGCGCGCCCAGGTTGCATTTTCATCTGGCGAATGATTGTGAGGGCACCTCTCGGAACCAGATTGCAGAACGGTTTGATCGAGGCTAGCAGCATGGCTATGGACGCCGCCATACTTCACACCTTCACATCGCCAGTCGTGTTGTTTTTCGTTTTGGGGCTCCTGGCGGCTTTCGTAAGGTCAGATCTGGCGATTCCGGAAGCGCTGGCCAAGGGCATGTCGCTGTATCTGATGGCCGCTATCGGCATGAAAGGCGGCGTCGCTGTCGCCGAATCGGGTTTCAGCTCCACCATTGCGATTGTTTTGCTGGCCGGTTTTGCAGCGAGTTTCCTGCTGCCGTTTACCGCCTATGCAGTGTTGAAGGGTTTTGGCCGCCTAGACCGGATCAATGCCGGCGCCGTTGCGGCGCATTATGGTTCGGTCAGCGTGGTCACCTATGTAACTGCGACAGAAATTCTCGGCCTGTCGGGCATACCGCCCGCCGGGTATATGGTGGCAGTGCTGGCCGCGATGGAAACCCCGGCGATCCTGTCGGGCCTGATGCTGGCCAAGGGGCTAAAGTCAGACAGCGGGAACGAGCGGAGCGAAATGTTGAGAGAAGTATTCCTCAACGCTTCGGTCGTGCTGCTGCTGGGCAGCTTCGTGATCGGCCTGATTGCCGGGCCATCCGGATTTTCCGAAGTAAGTCCCTTCTTTGCCGCCGGATTCAAGGGCGTGTTGTGCTTGTTCCTGCTGGATATGGGCCTGATTGCTGCACGGCGCATCATGATGACCAAATCGCTTACCTGGCGGCTGAGCGCAATTGCGATTGGCCTGCCCTTGGTCAACGGAATGATAGGCGTGCTGGCCGGTACGGCAATTGGATTGGACGTCGGGTCAGCGGCTGGGTTCGGCGTATTATGTGCCAGCGCCAGCTATATTGCGGTACCCGCGGCAATGCGGATGGCTTTGCCGGAAGCGGACCCAGGATTGTACCTTACCATGTCGCTCAGCATCACATTCCCGTTCAACATCCTCGTCAATATCGGCCTGATCACTTCGGTCGCTGTGGCGCTTGCAGGCCCGGGAGGCATCGTCCCATGATCGAAACCGTGATCCGCAAACGTATCGAGATACTTGCAGATACCCCGCTGGTCCGACGCGTGACAGATGCAATCGACCGCGCCAGTATAACCGGCTGGACTGTCTTGCCGGTCCAATCAGGCAGCGGGCGAGAGGGCGCATGGCGCGAGGAACGCGTATTGGGGACCGACAAGTCCCTGATCCTGACCATCGCCTCCCAGGATAAGGCAGCGGTGCTGGCGGAGAGCCTTGCGCCGATCCTGTCCAGCCACAGCTTGCTGCTGACCATGTGGGATGTCGAAGTTATTCGCGGTGAACGGTTCTAATGCCTGAATTTGCCCATCTTCTCGAGGGGTACCGCCGGTTCCGCGCCGAAGGCTATCCAAAACAGCGCGAGCGGTTCGATCATTTGGTCGAACAGGGGCAGTCACCCAAATTGCTGGTGATTGCCTGTTCGGACAGCCGGGTCGATCCGGCGCAGATTTTCGACGTCGATCCCGGGCAGATCTTCGTGGTCCGCAATGTCGCCGCGCTGGTCCCTCCGTTCGAGACCACGCCGGGTCTACACGGTGTCTCGGCGGCCCTGGAATTTGCGGTACAGGTTCTGAAAGTGCGCCAGATCGTGGTCATGGGCCACGGAATGTGCGGCGGGACCAAGGCCGCATTGACGCAGGAATTGCTGGGTGCGCCCCCCGGCGAAGGTGGCTTTATTGCCAACTGGATCGGGTTGCTTGACGGAGTGCGGGGCATGGTCGCCGAAAAATACGGTACCGAATCGCGCGAGGCCGAACGCGCGATGGAACACGCCGCAGTACGTGTCAGTCTTGATAATTTGCGCAGCTTCCCCTGCGTCAGGCAACTGGAACGCACCGGGGCGCTTAAACTGCACGGCACGTTTTTCGCCATATCCGAAGGCGTTCTGCATATTCTGAACGAGGAAACCGGGCTATTCGAACCGGCGGACTAATCCAGCTTGCGGCTTGCACGCCACGAAACCGGCTGTATCCCATGCGGCATGTCTCATGAAACTCTTCAAAACATCGCCCTGCTGATCGACGCTGATAATATCGATCCCAAGGGCATCGATCCCGTGCTGACCGTCATGGCCGAACTGGGCCAGGTCAACATTCGCCGCGCCTATGGCAATTTCGCGAAACAGGCGCTCGTGAATTGGGACACGATCACCAACAAATTCGGCATCCGCCCGCACCAGCAATTCGACGTATCGAAGGGCAAGAACGCAACCGACATGGCGATGACGATCGACGCGATCGATCTGCTGTACCAGGGCAAGGTAGATGGTTTCGGGATCATGACATCCGACAGTGATTTCACCCCGCTGGTAACCCGGCTGCGGCAGGACGGAATTATTGTCTACGGCTTTGGCGGAACAAAAACTCCGGAATCATTCCGTTCCGTCTGCACCCGCTTCATCGAAATCGAAAAGCTGATAGCCGGTAACGCAGCTGACAAGGCCGGCGCCACCGCAGAACGCCCGGCCAAGGGTGCAGGCACGGTGGACGCTGAACTGGTCGAATTGCTGGGCATGGCATGGCGCGCGGCCAAGCGTGACGACGAAGGTTTTGCCGCTATCGGCGAAATTGGCAATATTGCCGGCAACCGTTCAAGTTTCGATGTGCGCAATTACGGTTACAAACGGCTGTCGGACATGTTCAAGGCGCTCGATAATTTCAAGCTGGAACGGCGCGACAACGGCCAGATTTTCGTGAAACGCCTGCGTTGATCCAGCGGGTTCAACGCACAAAAAAGGGCGCGGACCGAAGCCCGCGCCCTCCGTTTATCAAATCACATTGATTTACATTGCAGCCGCAGTTTCCACCGGTGCAGCTGCCGCCTTCTGTTCAGCGTAAACAGTCCACAATTTGGCAATCGGGGCCCGATTTCCGGTTACCTTGGCAAAGCTTGCCTTGGCTTCTTCAATCTTGCCCTGATCAACCTGCGCGATCCCCAGACGGGTCATCAGACGGGGCATGTCAGCTCCGGGCTTGCCCAATGCAATCGTGTACATTTCTTCGGCCTGGGCGGCTTTTCCGTAGCTAAGGAAGGCATCACCAGCGGCGGTCGCGGTTACGGCAGTGGAACTGGGCTTGCGTGCATCGCGTTCCAACGCGGGCAATTCTGCCTGGTCGGCGCTCAGCCGAGCCTTGGCCGTGCTGCTGCTTTCCGCAATGAACAGGTCTTTGGTGTTGAGCAGGCCAGCTGCCAGGCCTTCCGCAACCGCGCTGGTTACTTCGCCTGGCAGACGACGTGCATCGGCAACTTCGATATAGTCGACATAGTCGCGTTCCGTCCGCAGACTGCCGGTGCGTTGGGCCAACCGCAGCGCATCAAGCGTTTCCTGAGCATCAAAATTGTTAAAATTGCGCTCGATCGCAATTGCATCCCCCCAACTGTCACGATCAGGGAACATCTTGGCGTTCATCCGGGCAAAAGCACCCGCCGTCTCCCCAAAATCATTCTTGTATGATACCGCAATTCCCCGCCGCAGCCATTGCTGGTCGACTGGTTGACCGGCGGCGACGCGCTTGTTTACTTCGGCCGCTAGATATTCGAGCCCTTCGGCAAATTTGTCCTGGCTGAAATAGGTTTCCGCGATGATCGCCTGTGGTCCATTGCTGTCATAACCAGCGTCTATCGCAGCCAGCAAGCGCGTGCGCGCTGCTTCCCAATCCTTGTCCTGATAGGCAAGCTGCCCGGCAAGGAAATAATAGTCGTCCACCGATTCGGCTGGAACCTTTCCGCTTTCGATCATCATGTCGATACCCTTGCGCTGCAAGGACTGGTCACTGGTGGAACGTCCGAATGAATAGATAAGGTTGCCTGCGGCGAACCGGTCATCGGGCGTTTCGATAGCTGCCAGGACAGTGGGAATCCCTGCGGTAATCGCAGCGTTATCCTTTGGCTCGACCTGGAATAGATCATTGATCGGCGAATATGCGGCAACAAAGCCCTTCGAATAATCCGCCTTAGGCTTTTCGGCTTCCTTGGACTTTTTGTCCTTTTTGGCAGCAAAGGCCGGAGCTTCCAGCGCGGTTATGCCCAGTGTGGCACCGGTCGCGAGAGCAATTGCCAACGCAAGCTGAGAACCGGTACGCTTGGCACGCGCGGCTGGGTTGCGAGTGAATGAAAACATCGAGGAATCTCCCGGGAATAAAATAGATGGTCTGTCTGACCTGAAGACGAATTGGAACCTTTCTGGTTCCGCCCCGCCGCTGTTGCAAGGTTTTTGCAGCCAGCGGCCTGAATGGCCATTGAACACGGCCCGGGGCATTCTGCCATAGCGTGAAGCCGCTGCATACCAGACAAATGTGGAAAACCCGCTCAATTTGGCGCCTCGGGGCGGGGTTTTGGTGGCAGTTACGTTCGCGATGGCCTATCTTGCAAATGACAACACTACACCGCCCGATAGCCCCGCGTCCGTGCACCGCAACTGCATTTTGACGGGGCGGGCCCATAACGAAAAGAGTCCCCTTGAGCGACGATATTGAAACCCTCACCCCGCCGGTTCCTTCGGGCGAATATGCCAGGATCGACATCGTCGATGAAATGAAGACCAGCTACCTCGATTACGCGATGAGCGTGATCGTCAGCCGCGCATTGCCGGATGTGCGTGACGGGCTGAAGCCGGTGCACCGCCGCATCCTGTTCGCCAGTGACGAAGGCGGCTTCGTGGCCGGGCGACCGTATCGCAAGAGCGCGAAGATCGTCGGCGATGTCATGGGCAATTATCACCCACACGGCGACAGCGCGATCTACATGGCGCTGGTGCGGATGACCCAGCATTGGTCGATGCGGGTGCCGCTGGTCGATGGCCAGGGCAATTTCGGATCAATGGACCCGGATATGCCGGCATCGATGCGCTACACGGAAGCGCGCCTGGCCAAGGTGGCGAACAGCCTGCTGGACGATCTCGACAAGGACACTGTCGATTTCGTCGAGAATTACGACGGTTCCCGGATGGAGCCGACCGTGCTTCCTGCCCGTTTCCCCAATTTGCTGGTCAATGGCGCGGGCGGCATCGCGGTGGGCATGGCGACCAACATCCCGCCGCATAATCTTGGCGAAGTGATCGACGGATGCTTTGCCTATATGGACAATCCCG
>JAGXGU010000152.1 GCA_024636575.1 Altererythrobacter sp. | reverse complement strand
ACATTGACCATGAACCCCACGCTGGACAATGCGTGCGAGGTGGATCGGGTCATCCCCACGATCAAGCTGCGTGCGAACCATGAACGCTATGATCCGGGCGGGGGCGGGATCAATGTTGCGCGGGTATTTGTCCGGCTGGGCGGCAATGCGAGGGTTTATTACCTTTCGGGCGGCGCGACCGGAGTGGCGCTTGATGGCTTGCTCGATCTGCACCAGCTGGTGCGCAGACCGATAAGGATCGCCGGGCAGACCAGGGTCAGCACCGCAGTACATGAACGCAGCACCGGACAGGAATTCCGTTTCGTACCCGCCGGGCCGCAGATCGCCGAGAGTGAATGGCGTGAATGCCTGAGCCGGCTTGAGGGGGCGAAACACGATTATCTGGTCGCCAGCGGGTCCCTGCCGGGCGGAGTGCCGGACGATTTCTATGCCCGTGTCGGGGCCATCGCCCGGCGAAAGGGGATGCGCTTCGTGCTCGACACCTCCGGCCCGGCGCTGGCCGCTGGTCTGGCGGGCGGCGGCGTGTTCCTCGCCAAGCCGAGCCTTGAGGAATTCCGTGCGTTGGTGGGCGAAGATCTGGCTGGCGAAGAAGCAATCACCCAGGCCGCAATGGCGGTGGTCGAGCGCGGGGAGGCGGAATATCTGGCCGTCACCATGGGGAACCTGGGCGCTGTGCTGGCCAGCCGGACCGGACCCATGCTGTTACCGGCATTGGAGGTTGAAGCGCGCAGCGCGGTCGGTGCGGGCGACAGCTTCCTGGCCGCCATGGTTCATGCGCTGGCTCTGGGCAAACAGCCAGAGGAGGCGTTTCGGTTCGGCATTGCCGCAGGGGCTGCGGCGGTTCTGACCCCCGGTACCGATCTGTGCCGTCCGGAAGATGTCCAGCAGCTTTTCGCGCGGCAGTTCGAACCAGGCTGAAGGGCGGGCGCGGCCCGCACAAACGCGCATTTGCGTAATTACCTTGCTTATGCCTTGATTACAGCTGAAGTCTTCTTAAGCGCCGCACAGGCGAAATTGGGGGCAGAAATTGTCGAACAAGCACGATGCCCTTCCGCCAACGCTGTCCCTGATAGCGGTTGGCATTCTGGTCCTTCTCGGGATCATCCTGTGCTATTTGATCACCGCGCCATTTATCCCCGCGCTGGTCTGGTCCTTCACTCTGGCAGTCCTATTCGCGCCGGTGGAGCGGGTGCTTCGCGCACGCCTTCGCAAGCCGGCGCTGTCGGTTTCCATCGCAATGACGATTGCGGCCGCGCTGGTTGTCGCGCCGGTGATCTTCGTTTCGGCGGCGCTGCTCGAAAGCATCATCGACAGCATGGATGCGATGAGCGCGGTGCTCTCGACGGAGGACAGGCGGGGCCTTTCGCAGGACTATCCCGAATTGTCTGCAGTGATCGTCTGGCTCGATAACCGATTGGACCTGCCGCAGTTTTTCCAATCCTTCACCGCTTGGCTGCAGAGGTGGGGTACCAGCCTGATCCTGGGGTCGATAACCAGCATCATCAACCTGTTGCTGACGTTTTATTTCCTGTTCTACCTGCTGCGCGACCGGACATGGATGGTGGCCGCCATTGGCAAATTGCTGCCCTTTTCACTTGCGGAATACCGGCTGCTGGCAGACCGGATGGAGAAAACCGTCTTCGCATCCGTCTATGGCACTGCCGCAGTATCGGTTTTGCAGGGATTTCTTGGGGGCCTTGTGTTCTGGTGGCTCGATCTGCCATCGCCAGTTTTCTGGGGTGTGATCATGGGGCTACTGGGGATCGTACCCTTTCTCGGGGCTTTTATCGTCTGGGTGCCGGCATCGATTGCGCTGGCCTTGAACGGGCAATGGGGGGCGGCCGCCATTTTGGTGATCTGGGGAACCTTCATCGTCGGGCTGATCGATAATATCGTCTATCCGATCCTGGTCGGGCGCCAGCTCGCGCTTCATTCCATGCTTTCCTTCATCGCGATCGTCGGCGGGATCGTGATCTTTGGTGCGCATGGTTTCGTGCTCGGCCCGCTGATCGTGGCAGCTACCCAGAGCCTGTTCGAAATCCTGAGAACAAGACTCGACCACGGCGGTTTCGCGGCACCGGCCGAATCCGCACCGGTCCCATAGGGCGGCAAATGGGCATCCCATTCCTTCCATAGGGATATCTACGCATTCCCGCTGCAGGGGGCTGTCCGATATCGACCGTCTCATGCGAAATATCCTGGTTCTCGATGGACACCCGCACGATAATCGGGATCATTACGTGCATGCGCTCGCCACAGCCTATGTGAAAGGTGCGGAAGAACTGCACGAAGTGCGCCGGATCGACCTGGCCAAGCTCGACTTTCCAGTGCTGCGAGACCCCGGCGTTTGGAAATCGGGAAAGGCGGTGGAGAGCCTGCATGAAGTCCATGCCGCGGTGGACTGGGCGGATCATCTGGTCATCTTGTACCCGCTGTGGCTGGGCGATGTTCCGGCACTGCTAAAGGCATTGCTGGAACAGGTGGCGCGTCCCGGCTTTGCGATCCAGCCGAAGGAACACGGCCTTTACACCAAGCTGCTGAAGGGCAAATCCGCGCGCCTGATCGTGACTATGGGGATGCCGGCCGCGGCCTATTCCATCTTCTTCCGCGCCCATAGCGTGAAGAGTTTGAAGCGAAATATCCTCCATTTCGTTGGGGTATCCCCCGTTCGGGTCACGCTGATCGGCCGCGTGGACAAGGGGGATGCTTACCGCAAGAAATGGCTGGGCAAGGTCGAGAGGCTGGGCCGGTTCGGCCGCTGAGATCGTGCCGGTGGTGCACGCCATGCAGCTCGATTCCCCAGGCAAAAACCTCCTTGTGATAGAGCGCGGGTGCGTGACGAGGCTGCGGCAGTCTTCCCCTGAACGGAGTCCCTGAACGGTCCGCCTAATTACCGGGACCTTGGTTCATGCTTTTTTCGGCTCTCTGCCGCGCACTTGCCAGTAATTCCACCACTTCTGTATCGCTGGTCTGGCCGAAATCATCGTAATGCGCGCCGACCGCGTAAAAGGGATCCGGGGTGACCAGGCAGACCAGATCGTCACACATGCCGCGCAGGCTGGCCAGTGTGTCGCGGGATGATACCGGAACGGCGAGAACAATGCGGGCAGGTTTTGCCTTGGCCAATGCTTGCAACGCAGCCTTCACCGTATTGCCGGTTGCGATGCCATCGTCGACCACCACCACGCTCCGGCCCTGCACCGACACCGGCGGGCCGGTGCGATAGGCGGCGCGGCGGCGCTCGATTTCCGCCAATTCACTGGCAATTTCGCGTTCGATATAGGCTTCGCTGGCACCCGCCATCCGGGCTGCAGCCTGGTCGATCACGAGTTGCGGAGAAGAACCATCGACCAGTGCGCCGATGCCGTATTCCTTGTGCCCGGGCGCGCCGATCTTGCGCACCATGATGATGTCCAGCGGTGCGCCCAGCGCCCTGGCGACTTCGTAACCCACCGGAACCCCGCCGCGCGGCAGGGCCAGCACAACCGGATCGCGCAATTGCATCGGCAAGAGCGCCGCAGCGAGGGCCTGTCCGGCCTGCGTTCGGTCCGCAAAGCGGCCGTAAGTCCGGGTCATGCCAGCCTCCCCAGATGCATCAGAACCCAGTCTGCCGCCAGATCGACAACCCGGTCCAGCCGCCCGCCATGCGAAACCTTCGCCCCAGTCCGTTTGTCCTGTGGACGGTACAGAATTCCTGGGTGCCGTGGATTGCCTCAAGGTCGACTTTGGGCACAAAGGCCGGATTGTGGAGCGTCATGTTGTGCGCCTACTTCAATGCAACGGGGGCACCGGTATTTCGGCGCCGCTTGGTGCAAATTGCGCTCAGCCCCCTTTCCAATCCATACGTAGTTTCCTGCCTGTCCATGCAGGCAGAATCGTCACAGCAGTTTTCGCCGCCGTGACCACCGGTTGTTCAGGCCGGATCGGCCCTGCCCCGCTGACGCGAGCACTTATCTGGAAAGCAGGGAGCCCAGATTCCGGTAGCTCCTGCCGATCGGGACTTCCATGCCGGTGTCCAGCCGGATCGCCCCGGTTCGCTGCTCGGCTATCCGTTCGCGGTTGACAACGAAGGACTTGTGCACCTGCACGAACCGGTCGCCGGGTAGGGATTCGATCACCTGACGAAGCGTGACGGTGGCCAGGCTCTCTGCATCGTCACTCCAGACTTTCACAAAGTTGCCCTGCGCCTGGAAGCAGCTTATCCGGTCAAGCCGGAATCGCCGCTGGGTTCGATCCACCTTCAGGACCAGATCCTCAGCCTTACCGCCCGCTTGCGCAACTTGCGCCGCCAGCCGGCGCTTGGCTTTTTCCACGGCGGCGGCGAAGCGATCGATGCTGACCGGTTTGAGCAGATAGTCGACAACGTCGAGGTCATATCCCTCGAGCGCATGTTCGCGGTGGGCGCTGACGATCACCGTCAGGGGCGGCGACTGCAATCCGCGCAACAGGTCCAGACCGCCGAATTGAGGCATCTGGACATCGAGAAACATGAGATCGATCGGAAATTTCGCCGCCACCGCCAATGCCTGGGCGGCATTGTAGCACTGGCCCACCACCTTCAGTTCGGGATAAGCCCGGCAATGATGCAAGAGCACCTCGTGTGCGGGCGGCTCGTCGTCCACGATCAGGACATTCAGCATTGTCTTAGATCCAGTTCGAGCTCGGCGCGCCACTGTCCGCCGTGACTGGTGCTGGTCAGGCGAAATCCGCCGCCGAACAGCAGTTCCAGCCGCCGCCGCAGATTGCCAAGGCCCACCCCCGGAACGCCGGATTTCGCCTCGCCCGGAGCAAGCATATTGACGCAGGTGAAATGCATCCGCCCCCTTTCAATGGCCAGGTGGATTGTCGTTTCGCTTGGCTGGTCCGACGGCTCGACCCCGTGCTTGAAGGCGTTCTCGACCAGCATGATCAGCAGCAGCGGGGGGATTGCAAAACCGGCTGCATCATCCGGCCAATGGCATGAAACACGGCATCGTTCGCCCATGCGCAACAATTGCAGCTCGATGTAATTGCGAAGGTATTCGATCTCTGCATCCAACCCTACCCACTCTTTTTGCCCGTCGTAAACGACATAGCGCAGAAGGTCGGAAAGTTTGACCACGGCCACCGCACTGGCGGGCCGATCCTGCAGACACAGCGCATAAATCGTGTTGAGCGAGTTAAACAGGAAATGCGGATTGATCTGCTGCTGAAGCGCGTGCAGTTCGGCGCGAACCTGCTCGGTCCGGCCTGTCGCGGCGGCTTTTTCGGTCAGCAAACGCTCGCTGGCGAGCAGTATCGGTATTGCCACAACCATGAAGACGAAGGCGAAGCCATAATTGGCGGGATCGAAGGGGTTGTGGTTTTCGGAAGGCAGCAGACTCAAATCGGGCGGGTTGAGCGGCAACAACAGGATTACGCTGCAGACCAGCGGCGCGGCCACAATCCAATAGGCAAGGCTTGCCAGCGCGAAGAAAATCCAGCCATGCCGGTGAAGAGCGCGGCGGATGAGAAAGTGGCGGCACCCCCAATAAAAGCCGTAGAGTAGCATCCCGACAATCGAGAACTGCCAGAAATATCCCACGAATTCGCCCGGATTGGCGGCGATCCTCGCTGGGTCCAACCAGGTTCCCAGCGGCTGGTTATTGACCGCGTCAGGCGTAGAGGCAAATAAAGACGTCGCTGCGAGTGTCCATGCCGCCAGGAGCGCGATGACAGCGCCGTCGAGGGTGACGGGCAATTGGCGCAGGATGGAGAACATGTTTCCGCCGCCGTACCTGCCATGCTCTTCCCGTCCGAACAGCAGAGCCGAGGCGCTGAAAAGCGCTGCGAGCCCGCATTCCCACGGGCTGGGGAGAAAAATGCCGGACCGCCCCTCTCCGCCCAGTATCAGAATGGCGAGCGGGTAGATCACAAAGCCGATCAGCCAGGCTGGCACCGCCGACCGCAGCCGAGCCCGGTGAGCGACAAGGTGTGCCGCAAGGAACGGCAGACTTGCGATGCCCACCAAAGCGATATCCAGGGCGAAGCTTGTCCACGCCGAATTATTTCCCGCCTGCTGCCTGAGATATGCGCTGAACAGGACCGCAGCGATGATCGGCATGGCCTGCGTGGACCATGTTCTGATTTCTGCGGGAATATATCGAGACCTGCTCAACCTGGGTAAACCTTTCCATACCGATCAACCGGGGCCAGTCTGCACCACTCACTGACGGAAGAGTCATCCTGAATGACGAACCGCGTGAATTCGATGACCAACGGCGCGGCTGTTCTCCTTTCGGCCATGCTTGTGCGGTTCAACACTGCAATGCCCGCCTTGGCCATTTGCCGGTTGCGGCAATGCACGGCCGCCGCGAAGCACGCAAGCTCATCGAAGTGGAGGTATTCGTGCTGCAGATTCGCGACTTGGTCAAATGCTATCCCGGCGGCGTGCGCGCGCTAGGCGGCATCGATCTGACAGTGGCCAACGGAATGTTCGGCCTGCTTGGCCCGAACGGCGCAGGCAAGAGCAGCCTGATGCGTATTCTTGCCGGATTGCAGCTGCCGGATCAGGGATCTGTGCACTTCGGCGGCATCGATATTGTTGCGCAACCGATGGAATTGCGCCGCCGGCTGGGTTACCTGCCCCAGTCTTTCGGCGCCTATCCCTACATCGGTTGCCGCGCGCTGTTGCGGCACATGGCCGTGATCAAGGGCTTGCCGGACAATACAGCGACAGCGCAGCAAGTCGATCAGCTTATCGAACTGACCAATCTTGAACAGCATGCATCGCGCCCGGTCACGACATTTTCTGGCGGTATGCGCCAGCGTTTCGGCATTGCCCAGGCGCTCCTAGGCGATCCTGCCCTGCTTATCCTTGACGAACCGACAGCCGGCCTCGATCCGGGAGAGCGGCTGCGTCTATACAACCTGCTGAGCCAGCTCAGCGCCGACAGGGTCGTGCTCCTTTCTACCCACATCGTTGATGATGCGGAACAATTGTGCTCCGAAGTGGCCATCATTGCGGGCGGCCAGATCGTAGCCCGGGGGATGACCGAACAATTGGTGCAATCGCTTGACGGGTGCATTTGGCAATCCACCGAAGAAGCCAGTCGCGCACCTGGTGCTGTCCTGCTGAACACCGCCTATCTGCGGGGCAAGCCGGTCAGCCGCTATCATAGTGAAGGCAGCCCCGGCACAGGGTTCGCGCCGGTTCCGCCCACTCTGGAGGATCGATATTTTCTCGAACTCCTCCGCCGAGGGGCAGCGGAATGCTGATACGTCTGCGACTTGCGAACGAATGGCGAATTCTCTGGCGCCACCCGCTTGTGTGGCTTGCCTTGGCTGGGGTCGGCGGCTTCAGCGCGGTGCTTGCCATAGGCAGTCCGGCCCCAGTGGGCAGCGATGCAGGCGAAGCTCTGCTGCGACTGAACCTGTTCGTGCCCACCTTCATCCTGCCGTTTCTGGCAGGCGCGCTTGGCCCGGTGTTCTTTTTGCGGGAGGCAGAGCACGACATGCGGGAGATTGTGGGAAGCTATCCGCTGTCCGTGCGCGACTGGCTGGTGATGCGCCTTGGCAGCTTCATCGTGCTGCTGCTGACGGCCTGTCTGCTGGCGCAGATCGTCTTCATCGGCTTGCTGGCTCCGGATCACCCGGGCGGGCTTTCAACAATGGTGCTCCATTCTGCGGGCTGGTTGCTGCTGCTCCACGCGCCGGCATGCCTCTTGTGGTCATGCGTGCTTGCCCGGCTGAGCAGCTCCACCGGGCACGCGGGGTTTCTCTATCTGGCGGCAGGAATCGGCTGGCTGGCGTATATGGCGGTGGCGAGCGTCACCGGCACGCCGCTTATTGCCGGCAGCATGGTGATCTCCCTCCCGCTCCAGCAGGCAATGCTGGTATTCGATCCCTACGGCGTCACGGCATTAAGCAGCCCGGTTCCCGAAGGCGGAATCCTGCAATCGCGGGGGCTGAATATTGCTGCCGGGCGGCTTTTCTGGCTGCTGGTCTGCGTTTGGCTGGTGCGCGGCATCGGGGATCTGCCATCGCGGGCTGGACGTAAATCACAGATTGGCGGACCGGCAACCGCCCGGTCCGGCAAAACGGACAGCATAGGGAGTCGCCGATTGCCCGGCAGGCTAGAGCACCTGCGCCTGCATCTGCGGTATTTTCGCCGGGACAGGGTCTTTCCCCTGCTGATAGGTGCCTGGTTCCTGTTACTGGGCCCGGAAGCCTACAGCGGGATCGACTACGCCGAACCATTGGCGCGAATCGTGCCCGGCAGCCGGGATGCCCTGAACCGCGTCATGTGGGACGTGCTGCCGATGGCCGCCGCGTTCCTGCTTCTTTACGCGGCTGACCGCATTTGCCGCATGTATGGCGCGTTAGGAATGCAGGAACTCGTCGCCGCATCGCCTTATCGCTCGTGGGCGCTGGTCATGCACCAGGTGGCCAGCTTGTGGATCATATCCGCGGTATTCCTCGCTTTGGCCGGATTTGCCGTCCTCCTCGCCCAGATTGCGGCGCAATCGCCGCTCCAACCCATGGAATATCTGTTGCAGCTCGGCCTTTCCTTCCCGCAGATGGCCTTGTTCTGCGTATTGTTCACAGCAGTGCACGCGATCGTCAGATTGCGCTTCGTTGCGAACCTCCTGAACTTCCTGCTGGTCGTCCTCAGTTTCAGCAGCCTTGCACCGGCGCTGGGCTTTGGCCACCCCTTGTGGAGGCCGCTGGCGACGCCGCTCATGCAGCCTGACCATTACTGGGGGTTCGAGGGCAGCCTGGCCGGGTATATGCCTTATCTGTTGTTCTGGGCGGCGGTGTGCCTTGCCGCGCTCAGCATTGGGATTTTTGCCTTTCATCGCAACATGGCCTTTGCGCAAGTCCGCTGGCGCAGCATCATGCGTAGCCCGCTGCTGGTGATTTTCGCGGTCCTGATCGGTGCTGCCATTTGGCAGGGCAAAACCATCCACAACAACCTGCGATCCGAAGGTCTGCTGGTGTCTGCGGAGCAGCGCGCCGCGCAGCGCGCGGGTTATGAGCGGATCTATTCGGTCTGGGCCCAAAAGCCCCAGCCCGCTGTGGCAATGGTGCGATCACTGGTCGATATCTATCCCGACGAAAATCGAGTTCATCTGCGCACAACCATGCAGCTGGTCAACCGCACCGCCCAGCCGATAGAGCAGGTTTTGATTGGCCGGGGCCCTAGCATTGGGCCGGCCACCCTCTCCTTTGAAGGTGCCTCCGTGCTTCACGCTGACCAGGCATTGGGCCAGCAGATATTCAAGCTGAACCGACCGATGCAGCCGGGCGAAAGCGCGAATCTGAGGTTCGAGATCCAGCTGGATCAATCCGGCTTCGCACCAGCATCGATGCCTCTCGTGCTGCGCCCTTCCTTCAGCAGCGTTCCAGCCTATGCGATCCTGCCGGTAGTCGGATTCAGGAGAGAGCTTACCCTGCGCGATCCTGCGGCCCGGCGATCGCAAGGCCTGCCCGAATTGCGGCTAACGCCGCCATCGCGGCTGTGGCAAACGCCAGCGGCTGGCTCGGTTGCCGGTAACGAGGCAGTTATCGAGACGATTATAAGCACAAAAAGAGCGCATTCTGCGATTGCCCAAGGGGAATTGATCCGCAAATGGCAGGATGGCGGACGGGACTTCTTCCATTATCGCACCAGCGGACCCATCCGGAATATGGCCGCCTTCTACTCGGTGCCCTGGCAGTCCCGTCAATGGCAGGTCGGCTCAACCGGGCTGCAGGTTTATGCGCCCGGTAAATTCGGAAACAACAACCCCAACATTCTCGGCGCTAGCGACACGTTGGCCTGGCTTGACAAGGAAGTGGCACCCTATCCCGGGAAAGACCTGCGGATGATAATGGTCCCCGAACTTGGCATCAGCGGATTTGCCCTGCCGCAGACCATTCTGATCTCTGGTCGGCTCGGCATGCGCGCGCAGCCCGAACGCGGGGCCGGCTTCAATCAGACATACCGGAGGGCGGCGCACGAAACTGCTCACCAGTGGTTCGGCCATATGATTGGGCACGGGCTTGCGGAAGAGCGGGGGTTCCTGATTGAATCGCTCGCCAAATATGCCGAGCTGGTGATGGTCGAGAAACGCTATGGCGAAGACGCCATGCAATCCGTGGTTACTTTCGAGCGGGATCGGTACCGGCAATCTCGTCTCAATCTGGAAAATCAGGTCGCCCCTCTGATCGATGCCGAAGAAGACGAAGACATGTACTCGCGCGCTACTATGGTCTTTGCCTGCCTGCGCAAGCACCTGGGGGATGAACCCATCCTCGCAGCCCTGCGGCAGATCGCTGATGAAAGCAGGAAAACGGGGCGGCCGGCAACTTCACTGGGTTTCATCAAGGCGTTCAAGACATCCAGCGAACCAGGCGATGCAGAGCTGATAGAGGCGATGCTGCTTGGAACCCAATCTGTGAACGCAGTATTCAAGAGGCATGGCTGCAGACCGGTGGGATAGCGTATGGGCAAACAGTTGCAGCCTGATCGGATTGCCGCGTGCCGTTAGCTGCCCTAATGGATGGAATTTGAGTTCACTTTCGAAACTGCGGGCCCCACCCTGGGTGATCAGCGCAAGTTCAGGCAATTCAGGTACCGACACATGGCCCGCAAACATTCGAAACATGGTTCCCATGACGACCTGCACCGCGAGGGGGAGGCGACCCCGGCCGCGGCGGTTCCTTGCTGGCTCTGCAGCCGGCCTACCGGCAAGACCATTGTCTGGCATCATCCCGTGCCCAAGAGCCGGGGCGGGCGCGATGTTGTGCCCATGCACCCCATTTGCCAGAAGACTCTCATCGCCAATTTCACCAATTCCGAATTGCAGCGCTATGGGATGGATGTGGACGGCCTGCTGGCCAATCCCCCTGTGCGCAAGTTTGTCGATTGGGTGGCAAACAAGGATCCCGATTTCACCGCGACCATGACTAAGAAGCGACGCTGATCAGGTAAACCTCATGAGAATCAAGAAGCGCTTCCTGACCGCGACGATGGCGGATGGCTACGTGAAGACGATCGGCCCGACATCTGCTCCATTCACGCACTACTGGCGGATCGTCGCCTTCCTTGGCGAGGGGCGCACCGAGGTCTTCTGGGGGCACACCAAGTCACTGAAGGAAGCGGAGAGAAAGAAAGCTGCAACCGCAGATGCGGCACGACAGCGCGGCTGGGAGAGCTACCACTTCGAGGTTGTGGAGCTTGTCGACGCGGCCGCAATTGTCAGCTGAGACTGTGTGGAGGTGCAAGCAGTGCTAGCACCACTAGTCTCTGCGGCCCATTTCCCTGTTCTTGCCCGATTTACAAGGAATTTTTAGATATTCGGCGAATTCTCTGCCCAAAATCAATCGTGCAAGCCGCAGAAATCAGGCGATTTTGATGCTAAAGCAGCTTCGAAAGCATTTTGATGCCGATTCCATCGGCGACGTGAGTTGGTCGTGCCCTTTGAAACCTTTT
>JAGXGU010000151.1 GCA_024636575.1 Altererythrobacter sp. | reverse complement strand
GAGATGACCCTGATCGGCTTCGGGATGGACATCATTCCCAAGACGCTGCTCAGCCCCTTCGTCGGCGACAACATCCTGCAGGTGCTGTTCATCGCGGTGCTGTTCGGGCTGTCGCTGGCCCTGGTCGGCGACAAGGGCCGGCCGGTGCTGACCTTGCTCGAATCGCTGACCGCGCCGGTCTTCAAGCTGGTGCACATCCTGATGCGCGCGGCACCGATCGGCGCATTCGGCGCGATCGCCTTCACCATCGGCGAATTCGGCATCGGATCATTGGCCAACCTCGCGGCACTGATCGGGACGTTTTACGTCACTTCGCTGCTGTTCGTGATCGTGGTTCTGGGCGCGGTCGCCTGGTTCACCGGTTTTTCCATCTTCGCCCTGATGAAATATCTGCGCGAGGAATTGCTGCTGGTTCTCGGCACCTCATCATCCGAAGCAGCACTGCCCAGCCTGATGGAAAAGCTGGAAATTGCCGGCTGTCGCAAGACGGTGGTCGGGCTGGTGGTTCCAACGGGCTATTCCTTCAATCTGGACGGGACCAATATCTACATGACATTGGCGGCGCTGTTCATTGCGCAGGCAGTCGGAATCGACCTGACCATGGGCGAGCAGATTGCCCTGGTCCTGGTAGCGATGATCAGTTCCAAGGGAGCGGCCGGGGTTACGGGCGCGGGATTCGTTATCCTGACAGCAACCCTTTCTGTGGTTCCTTCGGTACCAGTCGCGGGGATGGCGCTGATCCTGGGGATCGACCGTTTCATGAGCGAATGCCGCGCGCTGACCAACTTCATCGGCAATGCGGTCGCTACGATCGTGGTGGCCAAATGGGAAAATGCGCTTGATCGGGACCGGCTGCAAGCGGCCTTGGCAGGAATGCCGATGCCGCTGCCGGAAGAGGATATCGAACGGCACGAACGCACCGGCCCCCACAGCGAGGCATTGGCGGAAGCGGCAGGAGTGGCTCCATGATTTCCAGACGGACGATCCTGCGCGGCACCGCCGGTCTGGCGGGCGCATCAGCCGCTGCCGGCCTCGCCCCGGCGCTCGCACATGCAGAAGAGGAAATCCTGCTGTGGCCAGGCCGCGCGCCAGGCAATGGCGGGCCGACCGGACCGGAGAAACTTGGCGGGCCCGGCAGCGGCTATGGTGCAGTGTCCAACATCGCTACTCCGCGGATGCGCGTGTACCGGCCCAATGCGCCCAATGGCAAAGCTGTGCTGGTCTGCGGCGGCGGCGGCTATTTCCGGATCCAGCTGTGGAAGGAAAGCACCCCCATTGCCAAGCTGCTGCAGCTCGGCGGCTATACTGTTTTCGAACTGATCTACCGCCTGCCCAATGACGGGTGGGATGCGGCGGTCCCGTTCATGGATGCGCAACGGGCGATGAAAATTATCCGCTCGCGCGCGAAGGAATTCAGCATCCGCGCAGATCGGATCGGCATCATGGGATTTTCAGCTGGCGGTCATCTGGCGGGCTACACCGCCCTGCGGCCGGATGCGGCACTGTATGAAGGTGCTGACGCGATTGAGATCCAATCCGCCCGACCCGATTTTTCCGTCTTGCTGTTCCCGGTCGTATCGCTACACAAGCCCTATGATACCACGCGAACGCGGCGCGAAATTATCGGTAAAGATCCGTCCGTCGCGGCGCAGGAGAAATGGTCGCTCGACACTCATGCGACCAAGGATGCGCCGCCCACAATCATCATTTCCGCCGCCGACGACTCGATCACTCCGCCCGGACACGGCATCGCCCTGTTCCAAGCGCTGAACGGCAAGGGCGCAGCGGCCGAACTGCATATTTTCGAAGAGGGGGGGCATGGCTGGGGTCTGGGGACGGACAATCAGATATTGAGCCATTGGCCAAAGATTTTTGAAAACTGGATTGAAAAAAGAAAATTCAACTGAATCGAGAATAGGGGAGACTTCGCTATGCGTATGACAAAAATCGGAAAACTGGCTCTGATGTGCAGCACCAGTTTGATGGCCGCCACCGCAGCTACCGCGCAGGACGCACCTGCGGCTGGCCAGGAAGTGGCCGAAACAGAACGCGAGATTGTTGTAATCGGGACACAGATTCAAGGGGCAAAGATCAACGACGTTCTGCCGGTGACCGTGCTTGATGAAGTTGATATTGAAAACACCGGTGCATCCTCGGGCGATGAATTGTTCCGCTCTATCCCGCAGGCCGGGACCGTCGCGTTCAACGAACAGAACGCCACCACCCAGAACAGCGCGCGCGGCGATGTCGGGTCGATCAACCTGCGCGATCTTGGCACCGGCAA
Source organism: Altererythrobacter sp. (assembly GCA_024636575.1). GTDB lineage: Bacteria > Pseudomonadota > Alphaproteobacteria > Sphingomonadales > Sphingomonadaceae > Allopontixanthobacter. Next base: position 3,343 of record JAGXGU010000151.1, on the reverse strand, counting down.
CACGCTGCTGCTGATCAACGGTCGCCGCATGACGCTGCACCCCGGTTTCCAGACCGAGCTGCTTGTGCCGGTGGTGAGTTCGGACACCAACGAAATCGCGCCGGGCAGTGTGCGCAGGATCGAAGTGCTGCGCGACGGTGCCTCGGCAATTTACGGCGCTGACGCGGTTGCGGGCGTCATCAACACGGTGCTGCGCGGCAATCGCCGGGGCGGTTTCCTCGAAGCGGACTGGCGCGCATCGGACGGCACCAGCCTCTATTCCTATAGCCTTTCCGGCGGTTACGGCTTCGATTTTGCCGATGGCCGTGCGAACCTGACACTCTATGGCGGCTATTATTACGAGAACGGCCTGCCTGCTTCCGAGCGCGAATATGCTGCAGATGAAAATCGCGTACCGCTGGTCGAGGGCACGCCGTTTGAAGGCAACCTTTCGTTCAACAACCGCAATACTTTCGGTCCGTTCGGGCAGTTCGACATTCAGGCGCCTTCGACCCGGACGCCGATCCGCGATGATGATTTCTACCTTCAGCCCTCAACCTTCACCGGCTGTCGACTTGATTTCGGCAATGGCATTTGCGCGCGCAATGGTACGTTGCCGGTTCGAGATGTGCGCTACAATCAGAATTTTGACGGCACGCTGATCAGCGAAAAGGCGCGCTACAACGCAATGGCGCTGCTGAGCTATGAACTTACTGACAGCATAGAGGCCTATTTCGAAGGTAGCTTCTATCGTTCGGAAAGCCAGCGCAACAACGAAGCCTCGGCAATCCTCGGCGCGGTTCCCATCGGGATTTCGCGCAATGCCTATTGGAACCCGTTCGGGCCGACGGGCAGCCCCAATCGCCTGCCCGGCACGACCATCGCCTCGACGGGCGCGGATGTCATTATGGAGCGCTATCGCTTCGTCGATGTCGGCAGCCGCGATGTTTCTGTCGACAAGGATGTCTATCGCTTCGTCGGCGGCCTCAAGGGCGAACTTGGCGCATGGGATTTCGACACTGGTTTTGTCTATTCCGAAGCCCGGTTGACCGACCTTGCGCGCAACCGCGTTTCGCTGACGCTGGCGCAGGAAGCGATCAACCGCACCGGGCCGGATGCCTACAACCCGTTCAACGGCGGCTGTCTGACCGATCCGGGCGAGGGCGATTGCACGCCTAATCCCGAAGCGGTGCTCGATTCGATGCGGATCGACGTGTTCCGCAAGGGTGGGACCAGCCTTGCGCTCGCCGATTTCAAGATCAGTCGCAACGATCTTGCCACCCTGCCGGGCGGCGATCTCGGCATTGCGGGCGGTATTGAATGGCGGCGCGAAACCTTCTTCGACGATCGCGATCCGCGGCTCGACGGGACGATCACCTTCACCGATAGCGTGACGGGCGCGTTTAACGGATCGGACGTTGTTGGCACGAGTCCAACGCCTGACACCAGCGGTTCGCGCAATGTGTTTTCGGCCTTCGCTGAATTGTTTGTGCCTTTGGTCAGCCCTGACATGGACATTCCGCTGATCGAGGAATTCAACCTCCAGCTTGCTGGACGGGTCGAACATTTCGACGACATTAATGCGACCGCCGCTGTTCCCCGCATTGCCGCTTCTTGGACTACGATCCCGGGCGTCACCTTCCGCGGGGCATGGTCGCGGGGTTTCCGCGCGCCAAACCTCGCTCAGGTCAACGACGAGGGCACAACCCGTGTGAATACGCGCGACGACTTCGTTCGATGCTTTATCGAAGAAGAGGCCGACGGGAACATTCCGATCGACCTCAGCGGTTGCGCGGGCGAAAGCACGGTCAGCATCCGGACGGGTGGCGACCAGGTTGCACCAGAAGACAGCACCAGCATGAATTTCGGGATTGTGCTTGAACCCGCATTCATCCCCGGTTTGACTATAACCGCCGATTATTGGCGCGTCCGGCAGGAAGATCTGGTCGGTACCTTTGGAGATGGCAACGCCATCGCGCTTGATTTGCTGCGCCGGCTCCAAGGGTCGACAAACCCCAACGTCATCCGGGAGGATCCTAGCCAGGACGATATCGACGACTTCGGCAACACGTCGCTTGGTGCGGTCGGCGAGATCATCCAGGTGATCGACCCTTATCTCAATCTCGACAGCCGGACGTCGAAGGGTTGGGATTTCGGCTTGTTCTATACCGTGCCCGATTTTGGCCTCGGCGATTTCCGCCTTCGGTTCAACGCCGCGCGGCTCGACAGCTTTGTCCAAACAACCGTTCCTGATGGCGAGGAACTCCTTGCGGCGATCGAAGCCGGGATCCTGCCGGCTGAAGCCAGGCCCGACAGCCTTGGTGAACTGCTCGAGATCGAAGGACGACCGAAATGGCGGTTCAGCGGCGCGATTAATTGGGAGAGCGGTCCGGTCGATATCGGCTTGTTCACCAGCTATGTGGGCAGGGTCTATGATGCCGATATCACCCGCAACGATCCGGTTGTCAGCGACAATCCCTTCGCCAATGCTTATGAAGTCGATGATTTCATGACCTTCAACGCCTCGATCTCCTACACTATCGAGGATGATTCAGCCATCGACGGGACGCGGATCAGGTTTGCGGTCAACAACCTGACCAATGAGGCACCGCCGCTCGCTGACCAGACCTACGGTTATTACAGCGATTTGCATTCTGCCCGTGGGCGGGTGTTCCACGTTGAATTGCGAAAGAATTTCTGACGCTGAAGCCACTCTTCGGATCGCCGGCGTGAAGCCGGGGGCAATGCAAGAATGCATGCCCCCGTCTTGTATCCAGGCGCGGCAGTTTGGGGCTTGGACGGGCCCTCGACGCAGTGCCTCGCAATGCTTGGCGATGCGCCTTAGTCCAGGGTCAGCGGTCCGTGATTGATATGCGGCAGGACGTGGCGTGCGAACAGGTCGCACTCCGCCGCGTGGGGATATCCTGAAAGGATAAAGGCATCGATGCCTTCGGCCTGATAGGCGCGAATTTTTGCGAGCACCTGGTCCGGATTGCCCACTATCGCCGCACCGCAGCCGGAACGGGCACGGCCGATTCCGGTCCATAGATTATCTTCCACAAAGCCGTCATCGGCGGCCGAGGCGCGCAATTCACTTTGGCGGCCGACGCCCGCAGTGGCCGCGTCGAGTGATTTCTCGCGGATGGCCTTGCCGACATCATCGTCCAGTTTCGACAATAGCCGCGCCGCATAGGCGCGTGCCTCGTCCTCCGTCTCGCGCACGATAACATGGGCGCGGTAGCCGAATTTCAAGGTTCGGCCCCTGCTGGCGGCGCGGTTGGTAAGGTCACCGATCACCTCGCGCACCTTGTCCATCGTGTCGGGCCACATCAGATAGACATCTGCCGCTTCCGCAGCTGCATCG
>JAGXGU010000150.1 GCA_024636575.1 Altererythrobacter sp. | reverse complement strand
TTGAACATGGCAGATTCGCGTGTCCCGATCATCAGCAGCCATGTAACCAGTAGCGCGATCACCAGCGCCGGCAGATTGATCAGCCCGCCCGGTGCGCCGCCCAGGGCAAGCGGCCCGGCCGCCAGCCACGGCGGAAGGGTTACCCCGAAAAACTGCGTCAGAATGGTCCCGCTGAAATAGCCGGACCAGCCAACGGAAACTGCGCTGGCGGCAACCGCATATTCCAGGATCAACGCCCAGCCGACCGTCCAGGCCAGAAATTCACCCATCGTCGCATAGGTATAGGTGTAGGCCGATCCCGACACCGGAATCATCGCGGCAATTTCCGCATAACACAGCGCCGCGACGATACAGATTACCCCGGCAATGGCGAAGGCCAGCATCAAGCCCGGTCCGGCCTTCTGCGCGCCCGCTGCGGTCAGCACGAAAATGCCCGTGCCAATCACGCAACCGATGCCGAAAAGCATCAGTTGGAACCAGCCTAGCGAACGATGAAGCGACTTTTTCTCCGCTGCCGCCAGAATGGCGCTCAGCGGTTTTACCCGGCCTATAAACATGATCCCCGAATTCTCCCGGACCCGGAATGGGAACTACCCGCGCCGCTAGTCCAAGCCCGTGCTTTTATGCTCTTTTTCCATGGCTGCAATCAGAAAAATTCAGGCGTTTTATCCACCGACAACAGAAGGAAAAATTCCCACGATCAGGATCAGCGACAGCACCATCGGGCACAGCCACCTGACCAGGAAACGCCAGAATTGGTGCATGCCCCCCGTCAGCCCGGTTTGCATGTCGATCAGATGCCGTTCGGCGATCCAGCCAACAAATATCGAAGTCAGGATGGCGCCAATCGGCATGAACAGCTTCGCCGTGACGCTATCGAGTGTTTCGAATACAGTCTCGCCCGCAAACAGCGGGATAAAATCGAGCGGATGGAAATCGGATAGAGCGCTAAATGAATAAGCCGAAGCAGCCCCCAGTGCCATGGCCAGACCGGCAATTGCAATCGCAGTGGGCGCACGCGGGGTCTTGAATTTTTCCCTGGCCCAGGCGGTCGGCACCTCCATCAAGGCCACCGAGCTGGTCAGCGCCGCGAAGCCGACCATGATAAAGAACAGCAGGCCAATTACCGATCCGCCCGGCATCGATTGAAATGCATGCGGCAGCGTGTTGAACATCAGGCCCAGGCCGCCCTCTGTCGAAAGCCCGGCTGCAAGCACGATCGGAAAGATGCACAGCCCCGCGATCAGCGCGACTGCCGTGTCGGAAGCTGCAATGATAGCCGATGTCCCCGCCAGGTTCACATCGCGGCTGACATAGGAGCCATAGGTGATCATCCCCGCCATCCCCAGCGAAAGCGAGAAGAACGCTTGCCCTACGGCGGCCAACATGACGCTGCCGGTCAGTTTCGAGAAATCGAAGGTAAACAGATACACCAGCGATTCAGCAAAAGCCCCGCTAAACGCGCCATAAATCGTGATGCCAAGCAGCAGGGTGAAAAATGCCGGCATCAACCATACCGCGACAATTTCAATCCCGCCGGCCACGCCCCGCGCCACGAAATAGAGAGTGATGGCAACGAATGCGATATCAAGCCCGGTCAACATCAGGCCATTTTCCAGCAAGGCAGGGAAAATCGCGGCAATCGCCTCGGCGCTCATGCCCGTCAGCGCGCCGCCAGTGACGCCGCTGGTGAATATATCCCCCAAGAAAAGGCCGATATAATACAGCACCCAGCCGCCGATCACGCAGTAAAACGCCAGAATCATGAATGACCCCAGCACGCCCAGCCCGGCGAGCCCTTCCCAATAGCGGGAGGCTTTCGATGCTTCGGCCATGCGCCGGACGCTGATCGTGGCGGAAGATTGCCCGTACCGCCCGATCAGGGTTTCGGACAGCAGCACCGGCAGGCCGATCAGCAGAATGCAGAAAATATAGAACAGGACAAAGGCACCGCCGCCATTGGCTGCTGCCTCCGCCGGGAAGCGGACCAGATTGCCCAGCCCGACCGCAGATCCGATTGCAGCCAGGATAAAGGCAGTCCGGGACGACCAGCCATCTCTTTGGCGACCTTGCGGATTTCCTTCATTGCTGGACCCATCGGCACTGGACACTGCAACCATTGTTCACATTTCCTCATATTGCGCCCATCTTTGCGGGCTGCATCGCGCTGTGCCGGGTTGTGCAGAGAATTCTTCTGTTCGTCGAGAGGAGCCGCGCATTTATCTACTTTGCGTTTATCCCGCGCCGCCGCTAAACCGCCGCAATGTCCACCACATTTCAACTCGACACCTCGACCAGCCGTGCCAACCCGACGCCGCAGCCCATGCGCCGCCTGACGGTGCCGAAAATCCGCATGCGCAAGCAGGACGGGGTTACGGCGGAACCGCTGGTGATGCTGACCGCCTATACCGCCCGGCAGGCGCAATTGCTGGACGAGCATTGCGATCTGTTGCTGGTGGGGGATTCGCTGGGCCAGGTGATTTACGGACTGCCATCCACCATTCCGGTTACGCTGGAGATGATGGCCAATCACGGCGCTGCGGTGGTTCGCGGCAGCTATCATGCGGTAGTGGTGATCGATATGCCCTTCGGTTCTTACGAGGCATCACCGCAGCAGGCATTCGAAAGCGCGGCCTTCCTGCTCAAACAAACCGGCGCCGCAGCAGTAAAGCTTGAAGGCGGCGGCGCGATGGCGGAAACGGTGGCGTTTCTGGGCCAGCGGGGAATACCGGTGATGGGCCATGTCGGGCTGACCCCGCAAGCGGTCAACGTTCTGGGTGGTTATGCCGCACGCGGGCGCAGCGATAGCGAAGCGGCCAAGATCGTAACCGATGCCAAGGCTCTCGACGATGCGGGCACGTTCGCCATCGTGGTCGAAGGCGTGGTCGAACCGATCGCCATTGAGGTTACGCAGTCAGTGTCCTGCCCCACCATCGGTATCGGCGCATCCGCCCAATGCGACGGACAGGTGCTGGTGACCGAAGACATGCTGGGCATGTTCGATCGCGTACCGCGCTTCGTCAAACGGTATGAAGATATCGCCGGGATCATCGGCAAAACCGTTGCCACCTATGCCGAGGAAGTGCGCAATCGCAGTTTTCCCGGCGAAGAACAGACCTACCAGCCGAAGGGCTAAACGGTTCCTGCCGCCTCAAACCGATATTTCCCCGGGGAACCCATTCGTGTTTCATTACTACCGCGCATCTTTGATCTTTACCCTTGTCTGCCTGGGCCTTGGCGTCTGGTACGGCTGGAGCAGTACTGGCGGAAGCGTCGCCGGCACTGTCGGCATGCTGTGGATCATCCTGGTTCTCTCGGTGCTCGAAATATCGCTCAGCTTCGACAATGCGGTGGTCAATGCCACCGTGCTGAAGGACATGGACAAGATCTGGCAGCGCCGGTTCCTGACCTGGGGTATGGCGATTGCGGTGTTCGGAATGCGGATTGTCTTTCCGCTCGCCATTGTCGCGATTGCGGCAGGCCTGGGGCCGGTCGAAGCGGTAAGACTGTCACTCAATGACCCGGTCCAATATGAAGAAATCGTATCCTCGGCACATATCGGAATTGCCGGATTTGGCGGAGCGTTCCTGTCCATGGTGGGCCTGAAATTCTTCTTCGATGCGGACAAGGAAGTGCACTGGATCAGCGTGATCGAAAAACGGCTCACCCGGATATCCTCGGTACAGGCGGCGGAGATCGCGCTGTTGCTTCTGGTGTTGTGGGGAATTTCCACGCGCTTGCCAGATGAAGAGGCGCTCGCCTTCATGGTCGCCGGCGTTCTGGGATTGATCACATTCATCGCGGTAGAGGCGATCGGAACCATCCTGGAACTGCGGGAGGAAGCCAAAAAGGCCGCAGGCGTAGTCGTCAGGTCCGGTTTGGGCGGATTCCTGTATCTCAACGTACTCGACGCTTCATTCAGCTTTGACGGGGTTATTGGCGCGTTTGCATTGTCGAACAACATGGTAATCATTGCTCTGGGTCTGTCCATCGGCGCGATGTTTGTGCGTTCGATGACCATCCATCTGGTCGAAAAAGGTACGCTGGCGCAGTACCGGTTCCTGGAACATGGCGCATTCTGGGCGATCATCGCGCTGGGCGGTATCATGCTGGTTTCTGCCGTGGTCCATATTCCGGAAACGATTACCGGCCTGATCGGGGCAACCCTGATCGGCCTGTCGCTGTGGTGGTCGATCCGCCACAACCGGCGCGAAAATGCGGCTACTGCGGCGCCTTTAGACGATTAGCCAGCGGTGCCGACACCACCAGTTGCAACAGATGGTAAATTAGCAGAGGGACCAGCACAAGACCAGCCGCATCGGGCGGAAACAGCACCAGTGCGAGCGGCGCGCCCATCGCGATGCTCTTGTGTCCGCCGCCATACAGAAACGCGATCCGGTCTGCCCGGCCAAGGCGCATTGACCCGCCCACCAGCCATGCCCCGCCATAGGCAATCAGCAACATGACGCAAAGCCCCGCCAGCAGCCAGGCCCAGCTGCCACCATCCAGCAATCCCCAGATGCCCTGCTCCACCGCGCCGGAAAATGCCACATAGACCGCGATGGAAATCGCCGCGCGGTCCATCCAGCGGATAAGCACCGGATGGCCATGCACAAATTGTCCGCCGCGCGATTGCAGCGCCTGCCCCAACGCGAACGGAAGGATCAGGATGAGGAAGATCTTGACCAATCCGCTGGTGCCCAAGTCCGCTTCCGCCCCGCCGCCGAGCAGCGAGAAGATCGGTACACTGACAAACACCCCGAGGATGTTGAGCAACGCCGCCGCCACGACTGCAATGGCGACATTGCCGCCAGCCATGGAGGTATAGGCCGTGGCCGACTGCACCGTTGACGGCATGGCCCCCAGATACAGGAACCCAAGCGCCACCAGCGGCGGCAGGAAACCACCCAGCCCCTTGGACAGACCCATCCCCACCAGCGCCAGGACGCCGAATGACCACAACGCCAGAACCGAAAGATAGCGCCAATTGACAATCCCGCGCGCAACATCGCCGCGCGACAAACGCATTCCGTTGAGGAAGAACAACAGGAATACCGCGCCATTGCTGATCGCCTGGGCGGCTTCGCGGTATTGACCGATGGCGGGAAATATACTGGCCAACAGCGTCGCCAGCACCAGCAAGCGGACCATGGGATCGATACGGGAAATCATCGCCCCGGCCCTGCCCGACATTCACCGGCCTTGTCGAGCGCTTAACGTGCAGACAGAATCGCGGCCTTGCGCGCCAGAGCCTGACTTTGCGCGGTATCATCGCCACTTTCTGCCAATATTTCGGCAAGCAGCGCGGTCGCAGCCGGGTTCATCCGTTGCAGGGAATAGGCACGTATGGCCGCCATGCGCGCCATTTCCATCTCACCCATTGCCATAGCGGACAGTGCCCGCAGCATCTGGGCTTCGGGATCGCGGCTGGCCCCATTGGCTATCGCCAGATCGAGCAGCATAGCCGCCTTTTGCGCCTTCCCCTTGGCTAACTCTGCGCTGGCCAGCAGGACCGCTGCTTCGGAATTTGCAGAATTATCGGCCAGTTCGTGTTCCAGCAATGTCAACCCGGATAGGGGCCGCCCCGCTGCCATTTCGGCGGCCACCATCCGGCGGGTCAGTGGCCAGGAACGGCGGATCGCCGCAGCTTGCGCGTAATAGTCAGCCGCCTGCCCACCCTGCCCGGCAGCCAGATAGGCATCCCCCGCCAGCGCCAGTGCATCGCCCGATCCGGGGACACGGGCCAGAAATGCCTCTGCATTGGCAATGGCCCCGCCGGTTTGCCCGGCGCCGATCAGTCCGCGAACCAGGGCAACTGCATCGCCGCCGGTTCGGGGCCCGCGGGACAGGGCCACATCCAACGATATTTCGGTCTGCATGGCTCGCAGAGCGGCACTGCGGGGTTTGGCTGAAGCATCCAGGAAAGGAGCAGCCTGTTCCCGCTGGCCCAGCGCCTCGTAAGACCGGCCCACCAGCGTGGCCAGATAGGGGGGCGAACCAGGCAGCATCGCCCGGTCCCTGAACCGGTGAACCAGCTCGCGGTGCCTGCCGCCCAGTGCCAGACAGCGGGCAGCGAGCAGCCGGATGCGCTGGTTATCGGGTTGAAGCCGCTCCAGCCTGTCGAGCGTCTGCGATGCGCTGGCATAATTGCCCTGCTGCATGTCGATGATCCCGGACAACATCAAGGCAGCGGGCGAGCCCCGCTCCAGATTGCCGCTGCGGATCAGTAGATTGCGGGCCAGGCCGAATTCACCGCCGCGCGCCGCCAGCACGGCCTGCAGGAAGAACGCGCGCGAATTGTTTTCGTCCAGCTCGATCATCCGGCGCGCTATTTTAAGCATGTCACGCGTGCTACCTGCTTCACCCAGGGTTGCGGCATAATCGCCCAGTAATGTCAGGCTTTCGGGATGGCGTTCCAAAGCAGCTTCATACAAAGGCAGCGCGGCCTCCAGCCCTTCGGAATCGCGGACCAATTGCGCACGGAATTGCAGCGCAGCAACATTATCCGGCCCCAATTCAAGGGCGCGAAGGCTTGCCTCGATTGCCTGCTTCTGTTCCCCGCCGAGATAGCGCAGGCGCCCGATATCAACCCACAATTCAGGATTGCCAGGCATGGTTTCCAGCGCGCGATCAAACGCCATCCCGGCCATGGGCAAATGGCCTTCTGCCAATTCGACCCGGCCCAGCATGTGATAGCCCAGCCCCTGCGTTTGCGGCGTGAAATCGGCATTTTCAAGCCAGCGCCGGGCGTCACCGACCTGATTTTGCTGCAGCTCCGCCTGTCCGAGGAAAGCTGCGATTTCCGGGATTGGTGTGCCGCGCGCGGCCATATCGCGCAGGATGATCTCTGCGCCCAGGCCGTCTTGCCTGTCCAGCGCCAGCCTGGCCCGCTCCAGCGGCGGGATTTCGGGCGCAAGGTCGGAACAAGCGGTCAGCATCAACAGAGTTGCTGCCATCCATCCTGCGGCGAAACACCGCGCTGGCAAATGGTCAGGTCTGCAGATCATACTGCTTGAGCAGATCGTAGAGCGTCGGCCGGCTGATCCCCAGCATTTTCGCCGTGCTGGAGATGTTGCCCTCGCTGCGGGCCAGCGCGTGGCGGATGATCTTGCGGTCCGATTGTTCGCGCGCGGATTTCAGGTTCAGCGGAAACTCCTCGTCTTCACCGCCCCCCTCCAGATCAAGGTCTTCCGCCCCGACCAGCTTGGTGTCGGCCATGATCACCGCGCGTTTCACGCGGTTTTCCAGCTCGCGGACATTGCCCGGCCAGCCCCAGCCATCGATTGCGGCCAGGGCATCCTTGGCAAAGCCGGTGACCTGCGGGTTCATCTCTGCTGCAAATCGTTTCAGGAATGCCTTGGCCAGCAGGGTCGGATCACCTGCGCGCTCCGCCAGCGAAGGGATCTTGATCACGATTTCGGCCAAGCGGTAGAACAGATCCTCACGGAATTGCGCAGCGGCAATCATCGCTTCCAGATCCTGATGGGTCGCGCATACGATGCGGGTGTCCACTTCGATATGCCTGCGCGCGCCGATGCGCTCAATCGTGCGTTCCTGCAGGAATCGGAGCAGTTTGACCTGTAGCGGCAACGGAATATCGCCCACTTCATCCAGGAACAACGTGCCACCATGGGCTTGTTCGATCTTGCCCTCGGTAGTTTTTACCGCGCCGGTAAACGCGCCTTTTTCATGGCCGAACAATTCACTTTCGAGCAGGTTTTCCGGGATCGCGGCGCAATTGATCGCCACGAATGCACCACGGCTGCGGCCGCTGGCATCATGCAGCCCCTTGGCCAGCAATTCCTTGCCCGTCCCGCTCGCGCCCAGCAACATGACCGAGACATTGGTTTTGGCAACGCGCTCGATGGTGCGGGCGACCTTGACCATCTCCGGCGCTGCGGTGATCAGGCGCCCCAACACGGTTTTATCCTCCCCGACCCGCGAAGCAAGGCGGCGGTTTTCCTGTTCGATGAGGTGCAGGTTCAGGGCCCGTTTCACAATCAGGCCCAACGCCTCGATATCGATGGGTTTCTGGTAGAAATCATAGGCGCCGCGATCGATCGCCTGCAGCGCACTTTCGCGCGCGCCGTGGCCCGATGCCACAATCACCTTGGTATCCGGCTTCAGCGCCATGATCGCATCCAGCACGGCGAAACCTTCGGTTGTGCCGTCGGGATCGGGCGGCAATCCCAGGTCCAGCGTGACCACCGCCGGTTCATCGGCCCGCAGCGCGGCAAGCGCATCCTGCCGGTTGCCTACAATGGTCACGTCAAAATCATCATAAGCCCATTTGAGCTGTGCCTGCAGGCCCTCGTCGTCTTCCACGATGAGCAGTTTCGGCAGCGATTCCTTATCTGGTAGAGTCATTATGCGACCTCGGTTCGGGAATTGGTTTCAGCACGTGCTTCGGTGCGGGCGAGCAGGTCCGCGGCGGCGGCAAGCGGTAACTGGATGGCAAAGCGGGTGCCCAGCCCTTCGCGGGATTCCACGTCTAGCCGTCCGCCCATCGCCATCACCAGTTCCCGCGCTTCGAATGCGCCGATACCAAAACCGGTATTCTTTGACGATACGAAAGGCTTGAACAGTCCGTTCCGGATAAACTCCGGGCTCATGCCGGAGCCGGAATCGATCACGTCCACCCTGCCCATGACCCCGTCGGTCGAGACATCCAGCATGACCGGGAATTTCTCGTCGCTGGCGTCCACCGCATTTTGCACGAGGTGGATCAGCGCCTGTTCCAGCGCCTCCGGATCGGCCAGCACCTTGCAACTTTCGGCGTGGATCACCTGGACCGGATGCAGGCTGCCGTATTGTTCGGCCACGGCTTTGGCCACCTTGGCCAGTTCGAAGGTTTCCCGCCGGTCGCTGCCATGCGCGCCGTAGCGGCCAAGCCGGGCCAGCAAGCTGTTCAGCTTGTCCGCGCTCTTGCGCAGCGTGACCAGCATGTCCAACCGGAATTCGGGATTGTCCGAATGGCGCTCCGCATTTCGGGCCAGCAAGGTCAGTTGGCTGGCCAGATTCTTGATGTCGTGCATGACAAAGGCAATGCGCCGGTTGAATTCCTCGAACCGGGCCGATTCCATCAACGCACGATGTCCGGCCTGCTCCGCGATGTAGCTGGCGACTTGCTGGCCCACGACGCGCAGCAGGTCGAAATCTTCCCAATCGAGATTGCGCGGTGCCAGAGGGCGGCTGAGTACAACTACACCCGTCAGCTTGTCGAAATGCAGCAAGGGCACCAGCGCCCACACGCTCTCGTCCGCCGCGAGCCATTCCGGGAGCAGCGCCGCCTCGCCGTAGCGATTGTTCCCTTTGCGGACATCGTCCAGATCCACCACAAAACTTCCGCTTTCCAGCAGGGCAGCCATTTGACCGGACATCGCGGCCGCAGGTACTTCGATATCGCGCCATTGCCAGCGCGATGCGAGTTCGTAGGATCCATGCTCGTTCGGCAATAGCAGCAGGCCGGCCGGGCTGTCGGTAATATCTGCCAGCGCCTGGATCACCCGTTCATAGAGCGAATGGGAATTTTCACCGCCCTGCCCGAGGGTCCGCGTGAAGCGGAGCCATTCCGCACGGTAATCATAGCGGTGCTGGAACAGATGTTTGACCATGGTCACCCGCAGCCATCCGCGCAGCCGCTTCGACGGCAACCACAATATCGCAAAGACCGATGCGCCAACGACAAAGGCCACCTGGGTAAACCGGGCAAGATCGCCCCGCTGCATGGCGATCGATTCCGATATGGTCCACATGATCGTCAGATATCCGCCGATCAACAGCAAGGAGAGCGTCTGGAAAGTGACCTTGCGCGATGGGCGCAGCAGCAATTTGCCGCCTGCATGGCTTGCGCCGATCGCCATCAGCGGCCCCAACGCCATGAACACGATGCCGCGCAGGGCCGACAGTTCCGTCGGCAAGCCCCCGGTCAGATAGGCGGTCGTCTGGTAATTCAATTCATACAGCCACAGCATCGCCAGCCCGGCGGCGGACCATCGGAAGGCCTGCCGGGATGCGCTCGACGCGCCGCCATAGAGATTATGCAGTAGCACCAGCGCACCAATCGCCACGAGGATGCGCAAGGTGGTGCTGACCTCGAATGCCAGTTCTACCAATTCGGGCGTATTGGCGTAGCGCAGATTGAATAGCAGCAGCAGCAGTTGCATGGTCTCGACGAAGACCAGCGCCGCTATTACCGGCCTGATCGGGGCCATGCTCCGGTCACGGCCATCGGCCACAAACAGACGGTAAAGCACCAATATCCAGGCGAGGTTCCGCACGCCTTCGGTAATATTTACTAGCGGCGCAGCCGGACCCAGGGCGGCAATCAGGCCGCATGACAATGCGGTCAGACCCAGCGCGGCAACACTCGCGCCGCCATCCGGACGGTCGGCATCGCCGCGATGCAACACCCATGCGGCCGCAAGGGCGCAGGCAATCGCGCCGCCCAGATGCAGCGCGAAACTGGTCAATAGCCAGATGTCGGTTGCCGCGCTGCTCACCGTGCGCCTTCCGGCCACAAGATCACGCGCAGCGTTTGCAGCAGGATCAGCAGATCGAGGAAGGGCGTGTAATTCTTGGCGTAATAGAGATCATATTCCAGCTTGTGACGCGAATCCTCGATCGATGCGCCATAGGGATAATTGATCTGCGCCCATCCGGTAATGCCGGGTTTTACCATATGCCGTTCTGCATAAAATGGCAGCTTGTCTTCCAGATCATTCACGAATTGCGGCACTTCGGGCCGCGGGCCGACGAAGCTCATGTGACCTTTCAGGACGCTCCAGGTTTGCGGCAGTTCGTCGATCCGGACCTTGCGGATGAATTTGCCTACGCGGGTGATCCGCGGGTCATCCTTCGATGCCCATTGCGCGCCGTCCTTCTCCGCATCGCTGCGCATCGAACGCAGTTTGATGACCGGGAAGTTTTGGCCATAAAGGCCCACGCGCGTCTGGCGGAAAAACGCCGAACCCCTGCTGTCCAGCTTTATCAACGCTGCAAAAAACACGATGATCGGCAGCGTCAATGCCAGCAGGATCAAACTGGCGAGGATATCGAACATTCGCTTGGCCGCGCTGGAAATCATCCGTCCGGATGAAAACCCGTCGGAAAAGATCAGCCAGCTCGGGTTGACCGAATCGAGATCAACCCGGCCGGTTTCGCGTTCCATGAAGCTGCTGAAATCATTGACGTGGACACCCATCGTCTTGATCCGCAGCAAATCTTTCATCGGTATCGCGTTGCGGCGTTCTTCCAACGCCAGCACTACTTCACTGGCGCCCAAATTTTCGACGAAGCGCCCAAGATCGTGAATCGCGCTTCGCGGGATTGCCTCCAGCACGCCGGTCTCGCTTTCGTTCATGCCGATGTAGGACACGATCACAAATCCGCTGTCGGGCCGTTCCGCCAGTTTCTTGAGCCGTTGGGCCCGCAACCCGGCACCCAGCACCATGACCCGGCGGCGGAA
>JAGXGU010000149.1 GCA_024636575.1 Altererythrobacter sp. | reverse complement strand
GGTGATATTCAACGTTCCTGCAACCGCCATCAACTCGGCATCGGCAAATGACTGGTTATTGTCGTTGAGAACCGTCAGCCAGGATAGCAATGTGATCCGCTGGGCATCCGTGCCGCCGGAGCGGTCACCCAATGTCGCGACATAATGCGCCTGCCAGTCGAATCCCCATGCAAGGTAAGTCAGCGTGACCCGGTAAGTGCCGCCGGTTTCATCGCGCGTATCGATGGAAAACATCGGTTTGGCGGATAAACCAGCGGGAATCGTGTCAAACGTTAGGCCTTCGGGCAGCCCGGAGCAGCGAACCGCTTCATACCCTTCGGAGGTTTTCAGCACCAGCCCGCCATCGGCACGGCTGCTGATGATCGCCGATTGCGCCGCCGATTGCCCCGTCGCGGGATTGGTGCGGGTAATGGTGACACGGTTGCCCAAGGTCCCGTCCACCAAGGCGGCGGGGGACAGCAGATCGGCGTTGCGGTTTTTCTCGATTGTCCCGCCGGGCAGGCCGGTTACAATCGCGCTGACCGCCACCATCCCTTCGGCGACACCTTCGAAACGAATGGTGGATTCGCCCGGCGGCAGGGTCACGTCGCGCGTTTCGCTGATCATCGCGAAGCCTTGCGGCCAATCGCGGTCCATCGCATCGCCCTCGCCGCGATCGGGGTCGCGATAGATGGTGACCGACATATCCACCGGATCGGAGGCGTTTACCGCCTCCCTCGCGGATAGGCCGGATGCAGCGGCAGAACCGATTAGGGCGCCGATCAGCGCAACAGCGGCGGGCCGCATGGTCACGCTCAATAGCGCGCTTCGTAGGTCACGCGGAATTCGCGCCTGCCATTGGCCGGAACTGGAACCACCCACTTCCGGCTGCCGAGATTGAGCTGTTCGCCAAGCACATCTTCGCTCACGATCCGGAAATCATGGCTCCACCATCCGCGGTCGAGCCCGGACTGGACGAGGTCGATATTGACCGGATCCGATTTGGCATTGGTCATCGTGTAGCGCATGGTGGTGCGGTAATATTCGACCGGCCGTTCGGATTCGACCTGGGTCACCACTTCACCGTCCTTGATGACCCGGTAGCGGGAAGACCTTTCCCATTCGGAAGATGTAATCTTCTGGCGCGTCTCCACCTCTGCCTGAAGATAGATGTCGAATGCATTGCCGGTGGTCAGCATCAACTCGCTGCCGGCCGGGGTATGCCCAATCCCGCTTTCGCCAATGAACTGCGGCGTGCCCTGATTGTCACGCTGATAGAAGCGGACTGTTCCTGCAGGCAAGGCATCGCCGAGGCCCGCAGCGCGCGAAGTGGCGAAGCTGAGTGAACTGGACACTGGCTGCGGGCCGCCATCGTTCTGTAGCCAGTTGACGGTGCGCGCATAGACGCGGCGCGCCGACACGCCTTGCACATCCAGGAAACTGACCTGCTTGGTCTGGGCATTGGCGATCGTGGTGCGGGCGCTTATCGGATAAAGGTAGAAATCGCCCACCTGTTCGCGGGCGGCACTTTCGGTACCCGGGCGGACCATTCCCGGCGGGGCCGATCGGCGCCCGCTGCCCTGCCCCGGACTGCCTGCGATCAGCAACGTGTTGGCATTGTGAAATGTGGTGCCGGTGTTGTTGGTCAGCGTGACCCAGCCCTGCATGTCAATCGCGCCCTTGGGTTCATCGAACAGGGCAACATAATCCGCCGACCAGCCAAGGCCGGGGGTAAGATAACGGATCGATGCGGGACGTGATCCGCCATTCTGCGCATCGACCGTGACCGACAAGGTCGGGCGGGCGCGCAGGTTCGGCGGCACCCGGTCAAATACTGCCCGTACCGGCAGGCCATCATCGCGCAACACCTCTATCCGATCGCCGATCTTCACGACCACGCCGCCAGCGGTGGACAGCACAGTCGCGCGTTCACGGGTTTCAGTTCCGGTCGCAGGATTGGTGCGGATCAGGGTGATGGTCTGGCCGATTGCCTTCTCCATCAATTTGACGGGTGTTAGCAGATCAAAATCGAAATTCTGTTCGACAATGCCCGCACCGGCAGCATTGAAGCTGAGCGTTTCAGGGCGAATTTGCGCGGATACGTCAGGGAATTCGATCCGGCTGCGGCCCTGCGCGATCTGCAATTGGCGGATGTCCTGCACCAGTGCCTGGCCATTGTTGTAGATCGTCACCGAAACATCGCCCTGGGCGGTCGAATCGGGATTTGCCAAGGTGTCGGAGGTTGTTTGGGCGGAAGCCGCGGTAACCAGGGCGAGCGCCGCCCCCATCCCCGTGAAGCAAGCCCCAGCCAAATAGCGTGTCGCGATCATTACGTGCCCCTTCGCTTGTCGGCAATTTTGCCGCCCTGTCATGTCGCAGATGTCAGCCCGCCCACCTTTACACAGGATGAATGTTACAAGGTATCATGCGCCGTAATCAGTCACCCTGGCGCCCGAGAATGTTCCCCACCTTGTCCCCGATCTGCTGGACGCTGAAGGGTTTCGGGATGAAATACATATTGTCGATATCGATATCGCGGCGCAATTGTTCTTCCGCATAGCCGGACATGAACAGCACCGGCAGCGCGGGTTTCACCTTGCGGATTTCGCGGACCATTGCGGGCCCGTCCATCCCCGGCATTACCACATCGGACACAATCAGATCGAATTCGCCGCCCTTGTCGATTTCGGCCAGGCCTTCTTCACCATCATTCGCCGTCGTGACGATATAGCCGGCACGGGTCAGCGCACGTTCGGCAACTGCGCGGACCATGGCCTCATCTTCCACCAGCAACAATCGCCCGCCGCCAGACCATTTGCTGGCCTGCTCGTTTGCCACCGGCTTTGCGATTTCCAGTGTCTCGCCCCGATAGACCGGCAGATAGATGGTGAAACGGGCACCGTCGGCGCGGCCATGCAGGCCCTTGATATTGTCTGCAAAGATGAAGCCGCCCGACTGCTTGACGATCCCGTAGACGGTCGACAGGCCCAGCCCGGTTCCCTTGCCCTGTTCCTTGGTCGTGAAGAATGGTTCGAAAATCTTGCCAAGCAGTTCCGGCGGAATCCCGCCCCCGCTGTCCTGCACCACCATCACGGTGTAATCCGCGACCGGGATGATATCGGACCCGGCCTTGCGAACATCGCTGGCCGAAACCCGGCGGGTCGACAGGGTCAACTTGCCCGTCCCGTCACCATTGGCATTGATGGCATCCCGGGCATTGACCGCCAGATTGACGATCACCTGCTCCAGCTGCTGCGGGTCCGCGCGGACGGGGCCAAGATCGCGGTCATGACGAATGGTGAAGGTAATCTTCTCGCCCACCAGCCGTTTGAGCAGTTGACTGACTTCGCTGACCACATCGGGCACCTGAAGCACCTCTGGCCGCAGGGTTTGCTGACGGGAAAACGCCAGCAATTGCCGGGTCAGCGAGGCTGCACGGTTGGAATTCGCACGGATCTGCTGGATGTCGTCATAATCACTGTCACCCGGCGTATGGCGCAGCAACATCAGGTCGCAATAGCCGATAATAGCTGTCAGCACATTGTTGAAATCATGCGCTACGCCGCCTGCCAATTGGCCGACCGCCTGCATCTTGGTGGCTTGGGCAATCTGGCGTTTGAGCCGGGTTTCCTCGGTCGAATCCGCCAGACTCAGCAGCACGGCGGCTTCGCCCAGGCCGCGCACTCCGGCCAGACCGAGCGAGACCGGTTCATCCGGTTGGCTGGCCAGCCGTACCGCCATATCGCCATTGCTGCCCGGGCCCCGGCCAAACCGGCGGACGGCATCAGACAAAGCAGCCTTGTCTTCCCGCACAACCAGGTCCGAGGGGAATTGCGGCAGGCCGGCGTCTTCCAGATCGATCGCACGCAAGAATGCACTGTTCCCGAACAGGAAGCGCCCGTCCAGATCGGTCATCGCCAGCCCCAGCGGCAGGGCACCAAGCAAGGCTTCCAATTGCGGCGTTGCGGCCTGTCCTGCGCCGTCCCAACTGCCACCAAGACCAACCCCGCCATCGATCAGCAGCATCAGCGAAGGACCATCCTCCACCGGCTTGGGCAGAACATTCGCTGCGCCTGAATTCGGTTTCAGTGCCTCGACCGGGTTAATCAGAGGAACCTGGATCAAGGTTTGCGGGCTGGCCCGGCGAGTGTCGCGGACGAAGAAAATCTGATCGCGATCATCGATCCGCAATTGCGCGGCATATTCCTGCCCTGCCATCGTGGCCGAACTATCGCCAGAGGCGCGTTCGGCAAATCCCTGACTTGCGCAACGGATAATTCCGTCCGGTCGAACCAACGCCGCCTCTATCCCGGCACGGGAAAACATATCGCCGAGCGATCCCGTGAGCCAGGCCGCCACGGACGAAGCCACATCTTCCCCGCGCAACAGCTCAAACCGCCAGACCAGGTAATCGTCGCCGCGCCCTGCCCGTTCGGCGGTGGCGCGCCAGATGTTCTCGCCATTACTGCCGACCAGTCGGTCCACCGCTCCGTGGCCATCGCGCCACGCCTCGCGCGCGGCGATGGACAGGACTTCAAGCCCATCCCGCTCGATCGGCAGGCTGGGCGGGGCATATTTCGCGCCGAACCATTCTGCATAAAGGGCATTGGCGCAGGCAAGCCGGTTGGCCCGGTCGGTAATGGCGATAGCCACTCCCGGTTGTTCGATCGCCGCCACCGTGACCGACCAATCCGGCGCTGCAAAGCCGCTTTCCTCCGCTTTCGCAGGAATCCGGCTGACCGCGATGGCAGCGGCGACCAGCACCAGCAATCCGCCCACAAAGGCAATGGTCGCGGTGGCTTGCTGCGTAATCAACCACAAGGCACCGACGCTGATGATCAGAGCCAGAGCCAATGCGCCCAGCAAGGCGGGCTGACCGGCAAGGGAGCCTTGGGTTTCGGGGCGCCCAACCGCGTCCTTCATGCCTCGGAAGCTTTCGTTTCGGTGCGCGCTTCGGCGTGTTTCAATTGCTGTTCCATCCGCACGGTAAGCAGTTTCAATCGGCGACTTCGGCGGCGGCCAACCATGACGCGCCAGATCATCCCGGAAAGGACATAGCCGATAGCCGACGTCACGATCGACAGGACGATAAAGCCGAAAACCGTAACGAGGACCGTGACTCCAGCGCCCTCGAACATTGCTACGAACCAGGTCCACCGTCCGCTAGCCATTTCTGCCTGCGCTGCGCCCCCGATCGCGGCGGTATCGATTTTCAGGATAAACGCCCCGACCCGATTGGCCACCCACGCCCAGAACGGGAATGTAAAAGGATTGGTGACGAAGGTTAGAAGGGCTGCCAGCGGGACATTGGCCCGCGCCGGAAGCGCGAGGAACGCCGCCACAAAAACCTGACCCACCGGAATGATGAAGCCGGCAAACAGGCCCAGAGCGACACCGCGCGGGACCGAACGACGGGTAAAGCGCCATAATTCCGGGCTCAGGAAGCGGTGCGCAATGGGCTTGAGATATTTGTTCTCCGCCATCTGTTCACGCGTTGGCCCATACTTTCGGAATACGTCAGCCAGAAACGTCTTTGACCGGAACGATATTTCTTGCTCGGCCCGATCACTGGGCTTCCTGTCGGCCGCAGTGCCTGCCTCTGGTTTGGATGAATTATGGGTCATGATCGCGGCCACGCATTGCGCGTCTGGCGCGCGGGTTGCAAGCCCTGCAACGCCTCCGGCATCATGCAGGAGATCAACAATGCGGCTGGTCTAGTCATGATCATGGATATGGGTAACCGAAACATGATGAACAGGGCCAGAATCGCGCCCTCTGGCAAGTTACCTGCAATTAGCGGCGAAGTATGACGCTTTTACCGCTCAGCCCTTTTCGCGCATCAGGCGCGCCTTGTCCCGTTTCCAGTCGCGGTCCTTGACATATTCGCGCTTGTCCTGAGCCTGACGCCCCTTGGCCAGGGCAAGTTCGACCTTGGCGCGGCCGGTGGAATTGAAATAAATCGACAGCGGCACCATCGTCATACCCTTGCGTTCGACAGCGGCGCGCATCCGGTTGATTTCCCGTTCGTGCATCAGCAATTTTCGGGGGCGCGTGGGCACATGATTCAACCGGTTGCCGTGGCTATATTCGGGAATGTTGGAATTGACGAGCCATACCGCCCCGTCACGCACTTCGGCATAACTCTCGGCAATCGACCCTTGTCCGGCGCGCAGGCTCTTCACTTCCGTGCCGGTCAGCGCAATGCCCGCTTCGAATTTGTCATCCACGGCATAATCGAACCGCGCGCGGCGGTTCTCCGCAACGGTTTTCTGCTTGTCGAAAGTTTCAGGTTTGGGACGTGCCATGATGCTGGGGTATGTAGAGGGCTGTTGGCAAAAGGAAAAGGCCGGACTTCAAACCAGTCCGGCGTGTTCCAACGCGGCATCCACTTGCTCGCGCGCCTGCGCGCTGGCGGTGACAATCGGCAATCGCACCTCGTCCGTCAGCCAGTCGTGCACCCGGCTCAGCGCATATTTGACCGGCGCGGGGGACGCATCGGCAAACATCGCGTAATGCAGCGGATAGAGCTTGTCGTTAAGCTGGCGCGCCTTGGTAAAATCATTGTCCGCGCAGGCCTGCTGAAATTCCGCGCATAGCGCGGGGGCCACGTTTGCGGTTACCGAAATACAGCCCCGCGCGCCGGCGGCATTGGCAGGAAGCGCCAATTCGTCATCACCCGACAATTGGCAAAAATCGCGGCCAATGCCCTTGCGGTGATCGGTAACGCGGGACAAATCACCGCTGGCATCCTTGATCGCAACAATCTGGCTGGGAAATTTTTCCGCCAGTTCGCAGACGGTTTCGGGCAACAGATCGGTGACTGTCCGGCCAGGCACATTATACAGCACGATCGGCAGATCGCAGTTTTGCGCAAGATGGCTGAAATGCGCCACCAGCCCGCGCTGGCTGGGCCGGTTGTAATAGGGTGCAACGCACAGGCCGGCAGCTGCGCCCGCCTTCTTGGAAAAATTCATGTGCAGCAAGGCGTTCTGTGTATCATTGCTGCCGCAGCCGGCGATCACCGGCACGCGGCCCGCTGTCTGTTCGATACAGATTTCGATCACCCGGTGATGTTCGGCATTGGACAGGGTCGACGCCTCCCCGGTGGTCCCGCAGGGTACCAGTGCCGAACTGCCATTGTCGATTTGCCAGTCAACCAGACGGCGAAAAGCGCGTTCGTCAAACGTCCCGTCGCGAAAAGGAGTCACTAGAGCGGGAATCGAGCCGGAAAACATTTACCTGTGTCCTAGATTGGTCCCATAAATAGCGCGCAAGACACGCGCTGGGGGAAATTCGTTCAGCGCCTGATAAGGAGCCGATGGCTAATATGTCCAGCATGGACCGTTTTTCTCTCTTCGCCACCACACTTTTTACTGCCACTGCATTGAGCGCATCCGCGCCTGTGGCGGCAAGCGATGCGGGCGACTGGGATCAGGCAAGGGCCGAAATGGTAGCCCGCGCCCCAACCCAGATGGCTCAGGCGATCAACCGCTGGGAATTCCTCAGCGCCAATGACCGGATGGATTTCGATGACTACGCCGGCTTCGTACTCGCCTATCCCGATTTTCCTCAGGAAGAAAAATTGCGTCGCTATGCGGAAGGCGCGCTTGATCGGGATGCTGTCAGTTCGGAACATCTCGTTTCATTCTTCGACCGGAAGCCGCCGCTGACGAATAGTGCGCGCGCGCGTTACGCCTTGGCTTTGGCCGCGCTGAACCGCCCCGAAGCAGCAAATGTGGCCCGCGAAGCCTGGCGCGGCGGGGATATGAGCGGACCGTCGGAAATTTATTTGCTCAGCATGTTCGGCTCGCAATTGCGCCCGGAAGATCACGACGCGCGGATGGATGCGCTATTGTGGCAAAGCAAGCAGGAAGCTGCCGCGCGGCACGTGAACAATGTTTCGCCAGCCTACCGTGATATTGCGATGGCGCGGCTCGCCCTGTTGCAGAACACGGCACCGGAATCGATTGGCCTGACCGTGCCTGCCGATATCAATCGCGATCCCGGCTATGTCTATAATCGGGTGCGTGAATTGCGCGCCAGCGGTCAAGGCAACGCAGCAATAAATTTGCTCGCAAACCGCCCTGCATTCGCCCGGCCTGCGCTCAATGCAGAAGGATTCGTCAGTGAGATGCTGCGACTCGCGCGGACCGCCGATTCGCGCTCTGCCCAGCGGATTGCCGCCTCCGTCGACGATCTGTTTGCCCCGGGTGCAGATATCAGCAGCATGTCCTACCGACTGCGCGATGATTACACGTCGCTGGTATGGCTCGGCGGGACCAAGGCATTATGGAGCCTTGGTGATGGCCGGGCCGCCGCGCCTTTATTCTATCGGTACGGCGCAGCGGCGCGCACACCGCAAACCCGGTCAAAGGGCTTTTACTGGGCCGGCCTCGCTTCTGAACGGGCCGGGAATATGGCAGAAGCCGCCCGGTACTGGGAAATGGCCGCAGAATATCCGGACCGTTTTTACGGAATGCTCGCATTCGAAAAACTCGGCCGCGCCCTGCCGGATTATTCCGGCCAGCCTTCTGCGCAGCCCACGCCGGAACAACGCATCGCATTTCAGAACGCCCCGCTGACCAAGGCCGTCAAGGAAGTGTCGCGCGACGCGCCATGGCGCACCGGTATCCAGTTCTACCGGACCATCGCAGACAATGCAGACACCGAAGCAGAACATGTGCTGGTGGCTGAACTGGCCCGGGAAACCGGCCGCCGGGATCTGGCGGTCAATCTGTTCGATTCCGCCGCTGCCGACGGGCACAAGAACTTCACTGCCATTGGTTTTCCAACCCTGCAAACCCCGCCGGGCGTGAATTGGACCAATGTCCACGCGATCAGCCGGCAGGAAAGCCAGTTTGCCCAGAATGCGATCAGCCATGCCGGTGCGCGCGGGTTGATGCAGTTGATGCCGGGTACGGCGCAGGAACAGGCCGGAAAACTGGGCATGAGCTATATGTCCGCCAATCTGATCGATTCCCCCAGTTACAACATCCAGCTGGGTGATGGCTATTTCACCCGGATGCTGGATTATTACGGCGGCGCCTTTCCATTGGCCGTCGCCGCGTACAACGCCGGTCCCGGAAATGTGAACAAGTGGCTGCGTGCCAATGGTGATCCGCGCACTGGCGCAATTTCCTATGTCGACTGGATCGAACAGATTCCGATCTTCGAAACCAAGAATTACGTTGGCCGGGTGATCGAAAACGCGGTGGTCTATGAAAATATGCACCCGGACAAGACCCAGTACGGTCGGCCTAGAAAGGTCAGCGATTTTCTGCGGCGTTGAATTTACCGGCTGACACGCTGTAATGGCGGCCAGGCGATGAAATCAGCAAGCAATCCGATTACCCCCCAGGGGCTCAGCGCGTTGAAGGCGCGGTATGACCATTTGCTGGGCAAGGAACGTCCGGAAATTGTCGAGATTGTCAGCTGGGCCGCCGGCAATGGCGACCGGTCGGAAAATGGCGATTACATCTATGGCCGCAAACGGATGCGCGAAATCGACCGCGAATTGTCCCACCTCGCCCGCCGGATGAAGGCAGCCCGCGTGATTGACCCCGCCGACCAGCCGGATCGCGGGAAAGTATGGTTCGGCGCCAGCGTTACCTTGGCCGACGAGCATGATGACAAGCGGACGGTTACTTTGGTCGGCGATGACGAACAGGATGCCAGCCTGGGCCGGATTGGCTGGGCATCACCAATGGCCCGCGCGCTCCACGGGGCAGTTGTGGGTGATTTGCGTACGGTACGTCTGCCCGGTGGAACGAAGGAATGGGAAATCGTTGCTATATCCTACCCGTCATCCGGGGAAACGACTGCATGAGACGGGCAAACCCAATAATCATCATGATGGCAGCCGTAATTGCGGTGCCGCTTCAGGCGCGTGACAGCCTCGGCGTATACTCCGCATGGGCGGCTTTTCGCGATCCGGCAGTCCCGCGGTGCTACGCCATAGCTACGGCCAGGCCGAGCACGCAGTTGCGTGATTATGACCCCTACGCATCCATCGGCACCTGGCCAAAACGCAAGGTCCGCAGTCAATTGCACCTGCGCTTGTCGCGCAAACTATCCCCCGGCGCGGCGATCAGCCTGAGGATTGGCGGGAAGAGTTTTGACCTGACCGGCGGCGGCGGCGATGCCTGGGCCCGGGATCAGACGATGGACGCGGCAATCGTGGCCGCCATGCGATCTGCCACTTCGATGACCGTCAGGTCACGCGACACGGGTGGCCGCCGCTTCTCCAACACCTATGATTTGGCCGGTGCAGCAACCGCAATCGATGCTGCCACCGTCGGCTGCGCGCGGATCAGGTAGGACACATGAAAAACGGGCCGGAGATCGCTCCCCGGCCCGCCATTTCATTTGATGCCCGCCAGATTAGAAACGGAAACCATAGCTGGCCACGACTTGATGACGGTCGAGATCGACATCGAAGCGATCGCTGTCCGGCAGGTCGCCATCAAAATCGATTTCAGCCTTGCTGTAATTGGAATAGCGATATTCCAGCTTGATGAAGCTGCTGGGGCTAATTGCATATTCGGCGCCAGCACCGACCCGGAAGCCATCGGTATCGATATCCTGGTTGAATTCGGTAGTCCCGTCATTCGACAGGATATCAAATTTGGCGTTGGTGTAACCACCCTTGACATAAAGCAGCATGTCCGGCGCTGCCTTTACGCCCGCGCGTGCACCGAAGTACAGATCGCGTCCGGCACGAACATTACCGAAACCGAAACCTTCGAAATCGCCATTTTCAAATTCGGTCTTGGCGGTCGAATTCGTGTATTCGGCCTCGGCACCCAAAACAACACCGCCCAAATCAACGTCATAACCTACGGCAGCACCGTACATCAGGCCATCGATCGACTGATCATTATCCTGGTTTGCGTCATCATCGACGCTGCTGCCAGCATTCGTGATGTCATAACCGATGATGCCTTCGACCCGCGGGCCGGTAAATGTGGTTTCGCCATCCTGTGCAAATGCAGGCGCGGCAATGGCCGTGAGCGAGAGTCCTGCGAGAAGTGCGAATGTCTTTTTCATTATCAACTCCAATAGTTGTATTCGGCACGGCACAATCACCGTGCAGGCCATTGAAACGGGCACCTGCAGCGCTTGTTTCATTAACCTGAAACAACAAAGGGACTGTGACATCTGCGCAACATAATTACAGATGGATCGTGCATTTGAATAGACGAACGACATAACCTTGCTGGCTGATGAACCGATCATGGAACAATTCTGGGTCGATAACGCGATCAAGCATTCCTTTGCCATGTCACGGTGGGGAACCTATATGCCCCCCATGGCCGATACAGCTCTCATGTCGATCCCCGGACAAGTCGATCCGGTACCCGTCGCGCGCGACATCACCCCCCGGGCTGATGGCCGCACCGATTTGCTGGGCCTGCCCAAGGCGCGGATCGCGGAACTCTTCACCGAAGCGGGCCTGGACGCCAAGCAGGCCAAATTGCGATCCAAGCAAGTGTATCACTGGATCTATCATCGCGGCGCAACCCGGTTTTCCGGGATGACCGACATCGCCAAAACCATGCAGCCCTGGCTGGAAGAACGGTTTATTGTTGGCCGGCCCAACATCGTCGAGGCGCAGCATTCCACCGACGGTACCCGCAAATGGTTGCTGCAAACCGATGACGGCCATGATTACGAGATGGTCTTCATTCCCGATGCGGATCGCGGCACCCTGTGCGTTTCCAGCCAGGTTGGCTGTACGCTCAATTGCACCTTCTGTCACACAGGTACGATGCGGTTGGTGCGCAATCTGACACCCGGTGAAATCGTCGGCCAGGTCATGCTGGCCCGTGATGCTCTGGGTGAATGGCCGAAAGGCCGGATGGACATCTCCGAGGTGGAGGACGAATCCGAATATCGGGCTGACGGCCGTTTGCTGACCAACATCGTGATGATGGGAATGGGCGAGCCATTATATAATTTCGACCATGTCCGCGATGCCCTGAAACTGGTGATGGACGGGGAAGGTCTGGCCCTTTCGAAACGGCGGATCACGCTTTCAACCAGCGGCGTGGTGCCGATGATGGCGCGGTGCGGTGAAGAAATCGGCGTCAATCTGGCCGTCTCGCTCCATGCGGTGACCAAGGAAGTGCGAGACGAAATCGTGCCCATCAACCGGAAATACGGGATCGACGAATTGCTGAAGGCGTGCGCCGATTACCCCGGCGCGTCCAACGCGCGGCGGATCACATTCGAATATGTGATGCTGAAGGACAAGAATGACAGCGACAAAGATGCGCATGAGCTGGTTCGGCTACTCAAGCGTTATGATCTGCCCGCAAATGTCAATCTGATCCCATTTAATCCATGGCCCGGCGCACCCTATGATTGTTCCACGCCGGAACGCATTCGAAGCTTTTCCAACATCGTATTCGAAGCTGGTATCAGCGCGCCCATCCGCACCCCTCGCGGGCGCGATATCGATGCCGCCTGCGGCCAGCTGCGGACTAGTGCGGAGAAGAAATCCCGGGCCGAACGCGACCGGGAAGCGGCAGTCCATTCGGCACAATAAACTACCGGAATGTCGCACAATTCAAATATGTCTGGCCGCCGAATCACATCGTTCATCTTAGGTTGTGGGGCGAAATTGGATGATCACATCCATACCGCTATTCGCAAATTCGATTGAAAGGCATTCTTACCATGCGCACATTCATCCTCGCCGCCGCTGCGGCCGTGCTCGCAGTTCCCGCCGCACCCGTCATGGC
>JAGXGU010000148.1 GCA_024636575.1 Altererythrobacter sp. | reverse complement strand
TCTACCCTGTCGCAGTCGATTCGGCGAAAAACATCGCTTACGCTTTTGCACACCATAACGGATATGAAGCGCTTTACACCATCCCGCTCGAGGAAGGTGGCACGCCCCAGTTGCTCATGTCCCGCGGGGATGCCGATATCGACCAGCTCATTCGAATTGGCCGTGACCGGCGCGTGGTCGGCGCAAGCTATGCCACCGAGAAGCGAGAGATCACCTACATCGACCCGGTTCTCAAGTCCCTTACGGACAAATTGCACGCCGCTTTGCCTGGTAAGCCCCTGATCAACATCCATGGCGCGAGCGCGTATGGGGGAAAGCTTCTACTGATCGCGTCGAGCGATACCGATCCGGGGATGAGTTATTTGTACGACCAGTCCAGCCGGCAGCTGGAACCGCTTCTGCCGCTACGATCCTATATGGAAAACCGTGTTCTGGGGGAAATGACGCCAGTCACATTTCCTGCTGAGGATGGCACACAGGTACCGGCGTATCTAACGCTGCCTCCGGGATCGAATGGGAAGGGCATTCCGGCCATTGTCCTGCCGCATGGCGGGCCGTCTGCGCGCGATGAATGGGGATTTGACTGGCTGGTGCAATTTTTCGCAGCTCGCGGCTACGCGGTGTTGCAACCCAATTATCGGGGGTCTTCCGGCTATGGTTCCCAATGGTTCGGCCGTAATGGCTTCCAAGCTTGGCGGACCGCGATCGGGGATGTCAATGATGCCGGCAGGTGGCTCGTCACACAGGGCATTGCGGACCCGGACAAGTTGGCGATCGTGGGGTGGTCATACGGTGGTTACGCCGCCCTTCAGTCTCAGGTCCTCGATCCATCGCTATACAAAGCCGTGATTGCGGTTGCACCCGTTACTGATCTGGAGCAGCTCCGGACGGAAAGCCTGCGCTATACGAGCGGCCGCCTGGTCGACGCCTTCATCGGCCGCGGCGCGCATGTGGCCGAGGGAAGCCCGGCGCGCAATGCGGAAGCTTTCAAGTCGCCGGTTCTATTGTTTCACGGTGATCTGGATCAGAACGTCGACGTCCGTCAATCCCGGGTGATGAAGGCCCGGCTTGAAAAGGCTGGAAAGTCGGTCAGCTATGTTGAGTTCGAGAACGTCGCGCACAGCCTCGGCGAAAGCAAGGTCCGATTCGATATGCTGAAAGCGATGGATGAATTTCTGGCCAAAACGCTCGTCCGGTAACCAGCGCGCCGACCCGACAAACAAAAAGGGCGGCCCCGCAAGGCCGCCCTTTTTGTGTCATTGCGAAACCGATCAGCGCGAATAGAATTCGACGACCAGGTTTGGTTCCATCGTAACCGGATAGGGGACTTCGTCCAGCTTCGGAATACGGGTGAAGGTCACCTTGTCATTGCCGTCAACGGCAACATAATCGGGAATATCACGCTCTGGCAGGCTCTGTGCTTCGATGACCAGGGCCATTTCCTTGGCCTTGTCGCCCAGGCTGATGATATCGCCCAGATCGCAGCGGCGCGAGGCAACGTTGCACTTCACGCCGTTGACGCGGATGTGGCCGTGGCTGACGATTTGACGTGCAGCGAAAATCGTTGGCGCGAATTTGGCGCGGTAGACGATCATGTCCAGGCGGCGTTCGAGCAGACCGATCAGGTTCTGGCCGGTATCACCCTTGATCCGGGCCGCTTCCTTGTAGGTGCTGCGGAACTGCTTTTCAGTCACGTCGCCGTAATAGCCCTTCAGCTTCTGCTTGGCGCGCAGCTGCAGGCCGAAGTCGGAGACTTTGCTCTTGCGGCGCTGGCCATGCTGGCCGGGGCCGTAGGAACGCTTGTTGACCGGGGAATTCGGACGACCCCAGATGTTTTCACCCATCCGGCGGTCAAGTTTATACTTCGATGCCTTACGCTTCGACATGATTCATATCCAATTTGCTATCGCCGCCGCCCGAACCCTTCAGGAAGCCAGCGCTTAAACCCGGTTTCGCACCACCAGACCGATTGCGTCTGGTGCGGCCGCCGCTTCACCGGGATGCGGAGCCAATTCACGAAGCGCGCCCATTAACAGGAATGCAGGTCAGGTCAAGGCTTGTCCGCGTTCCCCGGCCCACCAGCCGCCAACCGTCAACGCTGACGGTCACCGCGTGAAAGATGGGTCAAAACCCCCCGCAAAGTGCGCACTTCCAACGCATTCCATCCCGGGCTTGTCAGGACATTGCGCAGCGTCCGGCGGGTGGCCTCTGCGCGGTCTTCCGGGAAGAAATAGCTCTTGGGTTCCAGCAGCCGTTCAAAATGGGTGATCAACCCTTCCAGTTCTTCCTGCGGGGCGGGGGGCAGTTGGTCGGTCACGGTCGGCTGTTCCAGCGTCTCGAATTTCGACCATTCATAGGCACACAGGATCACTGCCTGCGCCAGATTGAGCGAGGAGAATTCAGGATTGATCGGCACGGTCAGGATTTTCCGGGCGAGCGATACATCCTGAATGTCCAATCCGGACCGCTCCGCGCCGAACAGCAGCGCGCTGCGCCCCGCCGCGGAATGAATTTCCGCCGCGGCTTCTTCCGGCGATACCACCGGCTTGGTGTCGTTCCGCCGGCGAACCGTGGTGGCATAGACATGCGCGCAGTCCGCCACAGCATCCGCAGTGGTATCGAAAACCTTTGCCTGTTCGATCACGATATCGGCACCTGCTGCCGAAGGGCCCGCGTCGGGATTGGGCCACCCATCGCGCGGCGCCACCAGCCTGAGCTCCGTCAGCCCGAAATTGAGCATGGCGCGGGCGGCCTTGCCAATATTTTCGCCCAATTGCGGGCGAACGAGGACGATGACGGGGGGCTGAGGAGTGCTTTCAGCTTTCTTTGGCATCGGCGCCGACATCCTGCACCGCACTGGCGAATTCCTCGAAATCGCGGGCTTCGCTGAAATCGCGGTAGACGCTGGCAAACCGGATATAGGCCACGCTGTCGATCTGGCGCAGGCCGTCCATCACCAGTTCGCCGATATGCTCGGAAGCTACTTCGCTTTCTCCGGTGGTTTCAACTTGGCGCTGGATGCCGGAGACCAGTTGATCGATCCGTTCCTGCGATATGCCGCGCTTGCGGCAGGCCAGGGTGACGGATTGTTCCAGC
Organism: Altererythrobacter sp.; assembly: GCA_024636575.1. Classification (GTDB taxonomy): domain Bacteria; phylum Pseudomonadota; class Alphaproteobacteria; order Sphingomonadales; family Sphingomonadaceae; genus Allopontixanthobacter. Next base: position 5,086 of record JAGXGU010000148.1, on the reverse strand, counting down.
TTGCTGCGATCGAACGACTGCCTCCGCCCCCCGCTCTTGATCACGGTCACTTCGCGCAATTGCACGCGTTCAAAGGTGGTGAAGCGCGCGCCGCAACTGGCACATTGCCGCCGCCGCCGGATGGAGGAATTATCCTCCGTCGGGCGACTGTCCTTTACCTGGCTGTCTTCATTCGCGCAGAATGGACAGCGCATTTACGGGCGCAATCGCTTGTAGAACATATAGCCTGCGCCGATTGCCAGGCCGATTGGCCAACTGACCACTGGCAACAGCGCGCCCGCAACCGCGCCTACGGCGGCACCGGTCAATACAGGTTTGGTGGAGGGGTGATGCATTCCCTCCTTGGCCATGCCGGACAATTCACCCTTGGCTGCTTCGATAAAATCGTCATTTCGCTGTGTCATGTTTATCTCCCGGGATAGACTGGGAAGGCGGCGCACAGCTCGCTTACGCGGGCGCGGACGCTTTCTTCGATCTGGGCGTCGCCTTCTGGACCGTTCTTGGCCAGACCGTTGACGACTTCGGCGATCAATTTGCCCACGATGCGAAATTCATCGTTGCCGAAACCGCGTGTGGTGCCCGCCGGTGTGCCCAGACGGATGCCGCTGGTTACAAACGGACTGCGCGTATCGTAAGGAATGCCGTTCTTGTTGCAAGTGAGCCAAGCGCGGTCGAGGCCCTTTTCGGCGGACTTGCCCGTAACATCCCTGGCCGTGAGATCTACCAGCATGGAATGATTATCCGTCCCGCCGGATACGATCCGCAGGCCGTTTTCTTCCAGGCTGGCCGCCAGTGCGCGGGCGTTATCGACCACGGCCTGTGCATAGACCTTGAAATCAGGGCGCAGCGCCTCGCGGAAAGCAACCGCTTTGGCGGCGATGACATGCATCAGCGGGCCGCCCTGCAGACCGGGAAAAACCGCCATGTTGAGCGGCTTGGACAGTTCCTCGTCATCCCACAGGATGATACCCGAACGCGGGCCGCGCAGGCTCTTGTGCGTGGTGCTGGTCACGATATGCGCGTGGGGGAAGGGGGTAGGGTGCGCACCGCCCGCCACCAGGCCCGAGATATGCGACATGTCGCACAGCAGATATGCGCCCACTTCGTCCGCGATGCTGCGGAACCGAGGGAAATCCCAGATGCGCGAATAAGCGGTGCCGCCGCAGATAATCAGCTTGGGCTTGCAGTCTTTCGCAATCCGTTCGACCTCGTCCATATCGATCAGTTCATCGTCCTTGCGCACCCCGTAGGGCACCGGATTGAACCATTTGCCGGACATGTTGACCGGTGAACCATGCGTCAGATGGCCGCCCGAATTCAGGTCCAGCCCCATGAAAGTATCGGCTGGATCGAGCAGCGCGAGGAATACCGCCTGGTTCATCTGGCTGCCCGAATTGGGCTGCACATTGGCAAAATTGCAGCCGAACAATTCCTTCGCCCGGTCGATCGCCAGTGTTTCTACCACATCGGCATAATCACAGCCGCCGTAATAGCGTTTGCCCGGATAACCCTCGGCATATTTATTGGTGAAAACCGATCCGGTCGCCTCCAGCACAGCTTTGCTGGCAATATTTTCCGACGCGATCAGTTCGATCTTGTCCTGCTGGCGTGCGAGTTCATGATCGATCGCTTGGGCAATTTCGGGATCTGCCTGCGCCAGGCTGTCATGCCAGAAACGGCTCATGATCTTGGTTTCTTGGTTCATCGGTCAGTTTCCAGCTGGAAGATTGGACAATTTATCGACCCGGCGATGGTGGCGCCCTGAGCTATCATCGGCATCGGCAAATTCGGTGGTGAGGAATGCCGTCACGCAGGCCTTGGCCATATCGCTGCCGGTCAGCCGCGCGCCCATGGCGATGCAATTGGCGTCATTATGTTCACGCGCGAGCGCGGCTGAAAGCGGTTCGGAAACCATGGCGCAGCGAATCTTCGGGTTCCGGTTGACCGCTATCGAAATGCCGATTCCCGAACCGCACAATGCAATTCCGCGCTCTGCCGTGCCATCGGCAACCACCGAAGCCAGCTTGTATCCGTAATCGGGATAATCGACGCTCACACCCGGTTCGGGGCCAAGATCGGCGACATCATGCCCCTGTTCGATCAACCATTCACGCAGTTCCGCTTTCAGGTCGGTGGCGGCATGATCGGAGGCGATGGCGATACGCATTCTGGGTCCACTTGGGTCGGTGTGAATCGGACGCGGTCCATATAGGGACTACAGGCCGGTTTAGCCACCTTGCTTGGACCTTATCCCCGTACTGGAAAAAATTGGCCGGACCACTGGGGCCCGGCCAGATAGCTTACGGGTCCGGGAACCTTACTGGTCCAGGAAAGACCGCATCTTGCGGGACCGGCTCGGGTGCTTGAGTTTTCTCAGCGCCTTCGCCTCGATCTGCCGGATACGTTCGCGGGTCACGCTGAACTGCTGGCCGACTTCTTCAAGCGTGTGATCGGTGTTCATCCCGATGCCGAAGCGCATGCGCAGCACGCGTTCTTCACGCGGGGTCAGCGATGCCAACACGCGGGTGACGGTTTCTTTCAGGTTTGCCTGAATTGCCGCATCCACGGGGATAATCGCGTTCTTGTCCTCGATAAAATCGCCCAGATGGGAATCTTCCTCGTCACCGATCGGCGTTTCCAGACTGATCGGTTCCTTGGCGATCTTCATCACCTTGCGCACTTTTTCCAGCGGCATGGACAGGCGCTCGGCCATTTCTTCCGGCGTGGGTTCGCGGCCCTGTTCGTGCAGGAACTGGCGCGATGTGCGGACCAGTTTGTTGATCGTTTCGATCATGTGGACCGGGATGCGGATCGTGCGCGCCTGATCGGCGATGCTGCGGGTGATCGCCTGGCGGATCCACCAGGTCGCATAGGTGCTGAATTTATAGCCGCGCCGGTATTCGAATTTGTCCACCGCCTTCATCAGGCCGATGTTGCCTTCCTGAATAAGATCAAGGAATTGCAGGCCGCGATTGGTGTATTTCTTGGCGATCGAAATTACCAGGCGCAGGTTCGCCTCGACCATTTCCTTCTTGGCGATGCGCGCTTCGCGTTCGCCCTTCTGGACCATGTTCACAATGCGGCGGAATTCATCCAGACTCATGCCGGTGTTGGCAGCAATGTCGGCGATTTCGGCGCGGATACGTTCCACTGCATCCGCTTCATTTTCAGCGAAGGCCGCCCACTTCTTGTCCTTCTTGGCGTTGTCCTTCAGCCAGTTGTCATCCAGTTCATTGCCGATATAGGCCTTGAGGAAATCGATCCGCTTGACCTTGTGCCGTTCGGCAAGACGCAACATCTGGCCGCCCAGCGTGGTCAGACGGCGATTGAAGGCATATAGGTTATCGACCAGGAATTCGATCTTGGTCGCATGGAACTGGACGCTTTCGACTTCCGCCGTCAGCTGTTCACGCAGCGCCTCGTATTTCTTTTCCTTGGACGCGGGATAATCTTCGCCCGCACCCAGAATATCGACGCGTTCGGCCTGGACCTTCTCGAATTTCTTGAACAGACTGGTGATGCGCGAAAAGGTTTCGAGCGCTTCGGGCTTCAGCGCCGCTTCCATCTGGGCGAGGGAAAGGGTATTGTCCTCTTCCTCGTCATCGTCCTTTCGCTTGCTGCCTTCTTCGCCGTCCTCGTCTTCGTCACCATTATCGTCGTCGTCCTCATCCTCGTCATCGGCGCGGATGGTCGGACCGGCGGTTTCTTCGCTGATTTCACCGTCATCGTCGTCCTCGGCACCCTCCTCCATCTTGTCGACGGGAGGTTCCTTGGACAGCATGGCATCGAGATCGAGGATTTCGCGCAGCTGCATTTCTTCATTGTTGAGCGCTTCGGACCAGTGAATGATCGCGTGGAAAGTGATCGGGCTTTCGCACAGGCCGATAATCATTGTGTCGCGGCCGGATTCGATCCGTTTCGCAATCGCGATTTCGCCTTCGCGGCTGAGCAATTCCACCGCGCCCATTTCGCGCAGGTACATCCGTACCGGATCGTCGGTCCGTTCCGTTGGGGCGGCTTTCTTGGCGCCTGCGACCGGTCTGGTTGCCTTGCCGTCGATAGCTTCGACTTCGCTTTCAGGCTCTGCCTCTTCGTCATTCTCGACGACATTGACGCCCATTTCCGAAATCGCGGACATTACGTCTTCGATCTGTTCTGAGGACATCTGGTCCTGCGGCAGCGCTTCGTTCAGCTCGTCATAGGTGACATAGCCGCGCTTCTTTGCCCTGCTAAGCAGCTTCTTGATCGATGCCTCGTTGAGGTCGATCAGGGGTGCGTCATCCTTGTCTGTGGTTTTCGCTTCGATGGCCATGAATACCGTCAGTCCGTTTCTTTTCCATCCGAATGTGCATTGCCGGATGTCTTATCTGAATCACTAGCGGCTGCGCGTGCAGCCCGTTTCCCAGCCATCTGCCCTAATCGCGACTCGAATTCCAGCTTTCGTTTGAGCAGGCGCTGCTGCTCTGCGAAAGCACCTTCGGGATCGGTCTCGAACCGCGCTGTTTCCGCCTTCAGGGCAGCATCCAACGCAGGTCTTTCAACCAGCAGGGACACGGCTTCGGCCAGATCATCACGCGCTGCTATCGGATCGATGCCTTCTCCGAGGAAGGCGAAACGGGTGTTATCCGGCGGCGCAATAGTTCCGACTGGAACTGATATGGGCGATTTGTCGGCAGGTTCAAGCGTTTCGGCAGTCTCTATCAACATATCTATTGCCGGGGCAGCGCGTGGATCATGCGCGGCAAATCGCCCCAGCACCTCTGCATGGCGCAGTATCTGATCGGGAAACCGGGCCAATCCGGTGATGACGGCAGCGGTCAGTTCATCCCGCGCGCCGCCTTCCGAGGTGCGCCGCAGCCGGGTCGAAGCCTCTGGCGTGATCAACGGATTGACCGGTTTGAACGGCATCCCCCGCTTCCATTCCGCCGAGGAACGGTGCGCACGCGGAGCGCGGGGCGGGAAGGCGAAGTTCGAAAACCGTTCCAGCAGTTCGCGTTTGTACAGGGCGCGAATGTCCGGGTGCTGGATAGCATCGACATGGACCAGCAGCCGTTCCTTCAATCCGGCCTTGTCTTCCGGCGAGCCC
>JAGXGU010000147.1 GCA_024636575.1 Altererythrobacter sp. | reverse complement strand
GTATTATCGGTGGGATCCTCGGCAGTTGGATTGGTAGTTTTACCGGCCTTCTGCCTACCAGCGGCGGCTGGATCATGTATCTGGTAACAGCAACCATCGGCGCGGTGGTGTTGCTCGGGATCGTGAACCTCGTCCAGCGCGGCCGCGTTCGCTAGAACGAAACACCAATCCGCATGGATTGACGGAAGCGGGGTGGCCACGGCCATCCCGCTTTTTGTGTTTTGAGCGCGCCTTGCCAGTTATTCAGGCCGAAACCCAGGTCTTCGGCAGAATGAATGTGTTAACGGCGCCGGATCGCTGGTCGAACATATACGTCGCCGGTCGAGCGCTTTATTGCCCCGCTTGGCGAGGCAGTCTATGGTTGGCGTCATAGATCACCGCTTGCTTGCATTGGGTGATATATGTCTATAACACACCTGCCGGGCAATCTCTCAAAGCCAGGCCGTTTGATGACTAAGGCAATCGCGCAATGAATTACGAATCCACCGTAACAGCGGACGGTCCAGAATATTCGACCTCCGACCTTTCAGGGGCGGAGAAAGGTTCTGCGCGCCCAAGCAAGCGCGCCCTGGTCATTTCGACGATTCTGATTGCCATCGCACTTTTGGCAGGCGTGGCATTTTATATGATGGGCGATGGCGACACTGCGGCAGATGCCGCAGATAGTGCCGACCAGGCCCCGATGATCACGGTGGTTTCCCCGGGCAGCGGGACGATCGAAGGTGAAATTTCCGCTACCGGAACGCTGGCTGCGCGCCGCGCCATGCCCGTGGGCGTGGTGGGCGAAGGCGGCCGCGTGGTATCCGTCCCGGTCGAGGCCGGACAATGGGTGGGCGCGGGCCAGGTGCTGGCGGTGATCGACCGGTCAGTGCAGAACCAGCAGGCGGCCAGCGCCAGCGCGCAGGTGCAGGTCGCCCAGGCCGATGCACGGCTGGCGCAGGCCAATCTTGAACGCGCACTGCAATTGGTGGAACGCGGTTTCATCAGCAAGGCGGATGTCGACCGGCTTACGGCAACGCGTGATGCGGCCGTGGCGCGGGTCAAGGTCGCGCAGGCGCAGGCGGGCGAACTGCGCGAACGCAACGCCCGGTTGAACATCGTCGCCCCGGCGGCGGGCCTGCTGCTCGAACGCAATGTTGAACCGGGCCAGGTGGTCGGCGCCGGCGCGGGCACGTTGTTCCTGATCGCCCGGGGCGGTGAAATGGAAATGCTCGCACGGGTGGGCGAATCGGATCTGGCAAGGCTGTCGGCCGGGGTTTCTGCCGAAGTCGTGCCGGTCGGGACCGATAAGGTTTATAGCGGGCAGATCTGGCAGCTCGCGCCGACGATTGACCCGCAGAACCGCCAGGGTACAGCCCGTATCTCGCTGCCCTATGCAGAGGGATTACGGCCGGGCGGGTTTGCCACGGCCACGATCAAGAGCGGGACGGTGGTCGCGCCGCTGCTTCCGGAAAGTGCGGTCCTGTCGGATGATGAGGGCAGCTACGTCTATATCGCCGACAAGGACAACAAGGTCGTCCGGCGCGGTGTGCAGACGGGTCCGGTCACGCCGCAGGGAGTAGTGATTTCCGAGGGTCTCAGCGGCAACGAAAAAATCGTCTTGCGTGCAGGCGGCTTCCTCAACCCCGGGCAGACCATCAGACCGGTCAGGGCGGAAGCTGATACGCAATGAATTTGAACAACATCTCTGCCTGGTCGATCCGCAACCCGGTGCTGCCTCTGGTGGTATTCACCGCCTTGCTGCTCGCCGGCATTCTCAGCTTTGCGCGGATGGATGTGGTCAACAATCCGGATGTGGATTTCCCGGCGGTCAATGTTTCCATCTCGCAGCCCGGCGCCGCGCCGAAGGAAATCGAGAACCAGGTTACCCAGCTGGTTGAATCCGCGATCCGCTCGGTCAGCGGGGTCAAGAACATCAGTTCGACCGCAAGAGAGGGCAATTCCAGCACCTTTGTCGAATTCGACATCGGCACCGATTCCAACGATGCGGTGGCGGAGGTCAAGAATGCCGTGGATACCGTTCGCGGCAGCCTGCCCGACGGAATTCTCGAACCGCGGATCAGCAAGGTGGATGTCGCCGGCGGCGGTTTCCTGGCGATCTATGCGGTCGAAGCCAACGACATGACGATCGAACAGCTCAGCTGGTTCATCGATGATACAATCGCCAAACGCCTGCTCGGTGTCGAGGGGATGGCGGAGGTCGACCGGTTCGGCGGGGTCGACCGCGAAATCGAGGTCATCCTCGATCCGGGCCGGATGCAGGCGCTGGGCGTTACCGCGGGCCAGATAAACGCCGTGCTGCGGCAGGATAATGTCAACGCGGCGGGCGGCATGGCCGAAGTCGGCGGAACCCGCCAGTCGGTTCGCGTGCTCGGCAATGACGAGAGCGCTTTCGAATTGGGCGAACGGCAGATCCGGCTGGGCAGCGGCGCGACCGTCAAGTTGTCCGATGTCGCGACCGTGCGTGACGGGTACGGCGAACGTAGTTCGATCAGCAAGGTCAAGGACAAGGAAGTCGTTAACTTCGGCATGTCCCGCGCCAAGGGCGCTTCGGATGTAACCGTGTTTGACAATGCGAAGGAAGTTATCGCCGAAATCGAGGCGGAAAACCCCGGCGTCAATTTCATCCCGCTGTTCAACACGGTCAAATACACCGAAAGCCAGTACGAAAGCTCGATCGCGGCGATGATCGAAGGCGCTCTGCTGGCGGTCGTGGTGGTATTCTTCTTCCTGCGTGACTGGCGGGCGACGATCATCTCCGCCATAGCCATCCCCCTGTCCGCGATCCCCACATTCTGGTTCATGGATCTTCTCGGGTTTAATCTGAATTTCCTGTCACTGCTCGCATTGGGCCTGGTGGCCGGTGTGCTGGTCGATGACGCGATCGTGGAGATCGAGAACATCGTGCGCCACATGCGCATGGGCAAAAGCGCCTATCAGGCTTCGATCGACGCGGCGGACGAGATCGGCCTGGCAGTGGTCGCGACATCGTTCTGCATCGTTGCCGTGTTCCTTCCCGTTGGCCTGATGCCCGGTATTTCCGGACAATTCTTCAAGAACTTCGGCATCACGGTGGTGATTGCGGTGCTGATGAGTCTGGCCGTAGCGCGAATGATCACCCCGATGCTGGCCGCCTATTTCCTGCATTCCAAGGGCAACGCCTCGCATGGCGAAGGCCGGATGATGGATCGCTACATGGGCGTACTGGCATGGTCGCTCGACAACCGCGCGGCCCGCGGGAAGCGGAACGCACTGGAAACAGTGCATGGCCGCCCCGCCTATTACGGTTTCGCATTGCTGGCAGCTGCCGTGCTGGCGGTGGTGCTGTTCACAAGGTCTATCCAGGCGGTGGACGGTTCGCTGGCCGGCGCTTTCGGCATGGCTACGGCGGGCCTGATCGGCGGGTTTCTGGCAGGTTTCCTCGTCAGCTTCCTGGTGGGCGTGGCCGGCTCCTTTGTGACCAAGCGCGAAGACGCCGGTTTCTTTGGCTGGAACCGTTTCCTGGCCCGGCGGGTGGCCGCAAGGCTGCGCGACCACCGGGTATGGATGATGGGCCTCGGCCTGTTTGCGTTTGTGCTGACAGTGATCCTGTTCGCGATTACCCCGCAGCAGTTCCAGCCGACCATCAACGATGACAACAGCCGGGTGGAGATTGAACTGGTACCGGGCACCACGCTCCAGCAGACCGAACAGGTGGCCGATCGGATCGCCGCGCTGCTCTATCAGCAGCCCGAGGTAGAGCGCGCACTGGAACGCGTCCGCGAAGGCAATGCATCGATCTACATCACCCTGAAACCGGACCGGGAGAAGACCTCGATCGAATTCGAACGTGATCTCGCCCCGCAACTTGCGCAGATTCCCGATGCGCGCGTGCGGTTCCAGTCGCAATCGGGCGGGGGCGGCACCGGCCGCGACATTTCGATCATGCTGGCCGGTTCCAATCCCGAATTGCTCAACCAGGCTGCGACTACGCTGGTTGAGCAGATGAGTGCGCTGGGCAGTGTGGTGGCACCCCGGGTCGATGGGGATATCCGCCGACCGGAACTGATCATCACCCCGCGCGCGGATCTCGCCGCGGAGCTTGGCGTTACCACCGCTTCGCTTAGCCAGGCAATCCGCATCGCGACCATGGGCGAGATCGACCAGAACGCGGCGAAATTCTCGCTATCGGACAGGCAGATTCCGATCCGGGTCAAATTGCCACAGCAATCGCGCCGCAGCCTCGACACCATCGCCAATCTGCCGGTGCAGACCGCCAGCGGCGGTTCGGTGCCGCTGGAACGGGTCGCGGAAATCACTTTCGGTTCCGGTCCGACGACGATCCAGCGCTATAACCAGAGCCGCCGGGTGTTCGTGGGGGCCGACCTCGCCCAGGGTGTACTCAAGGGCGAGGCCATGGTGCAGATCGACAAGCTGCCGATCTTCGAAAACCTGCCACAGGGCGTCGCCCGCGACGTGGTCGGCGAAGATGAATGGCAGCAGGAACTGGCGGCCAATTTCGTGATTGCGGTCATTTCCGGGGTGCTGCTGGTGTTTGCCGTGCTGGTGCTTTTGTACAAGCGGTTGATGTCGCCGCTGGTCAATATGGGCTCGCTCGCGCTCGCCCCACTGGGCGGTATCTTCCTAGTCTGGGCCGTTGGCCAGCCGGTGTCGATGCCGGTCATGATCGGGGTGCTGATGCTGCTAGGTATCGTGTCGAAGAACTCGATCCTGCTGATCGATTTCGCGATCGAGGAAATGGCGACCGGCACGGCCAAGCTGGAAGCGATCATGGAAGCCGGGCACAAGCGTGCGCAGCCAATCGTGATGACCACCGTGGCGATGACGGCGGGCATGATCCCGACTGCGATTTCGCTGAACGGCGACGGTGCATGGCGCGCCCCGATGGGCACCGTGGTGATTGGCGGCCTGTTGCTGTCCACCGTGCTGACCCTGTTGATCGTACCGGCTGGTTTCAGTCTGGCCGATGGTTTTGAAAAGCGTGCCGGCCCGTGGCTGCGGCACAAATTCCTGACATACCAGCCGGGTGATGAAGACCGCCCGCTGCAGGGCGCCGCGGCTGGCGGTGGTACGCCACCGGGCCTTGGGGTTTCTCCCGCCGAGTGAGCGTCAACCCCTCCCCCATGGCATCGGATCCGGCCGATCTTATTGCCGCCAATGCCCTGACCGCTGATCGCGCCCGCACCATGCGCCGTACCGCAACCGGAATGCTGGTAGTGATGGCGGGCCTGTTCATACTGGCCAGCCGTTACCAATCGCTGCATCCGGCATGGGGCTATCTGCTCGCCTTTGCAGAGGCGGCGATGGTGGGCGGCCTGGCCGATTGGTTCGCGGTCACTGCACTGTTCCGGCACCCGCTGGGCCTGAAGATTCCGCACACCGCGATCATTCCGGAAAACAAGGACCGGATCGCCGATACGATGGCGCAATTCCTGCGGGACAATTTCCTCACCCCGGCAGTGGTCGCGCGCCGGATGCAGACGATGAATATGGCGCAGGCAGTTGGCGGATTCCTGGTGGAACCAAAGGCTGGAACCGGATCGCGAATCGGGGACGGGGCAGCGGAATTGCTCGCCGGGATATTGGAATCGCTCGATCCCGAACAGCTGGGCGGACAGGTCAAGGCTGGCCTGAAGCTGCAACTTGCCAAGCTCGAAATATCGCCGCTGCTCGGCCAGATGCTGACCGCCGCAATTGCCGACCGGCGGCATCTGTCGCTGATCGACGGCTTCGTTCGCTGGGCGGGGCTGACGTTGGAAGACAATGAGGAGATGGTTCGCGAGGTGATCCACGAGCGGGCCAATGCGCTGATCCGCTGGGTCGGGCTGGATGAAAAGCTCGCGAATTCCGTACTCGACGGATTGTACCGGCTGCTGGCCGAAGTGCTGGTCGATCCCGACCATCCGCTGCGCAGCAAGATCGAGGAAGGGCTGGAAAAGCTTGCGCATGATCTGATCCACGATGCGCCGACCCGCGAGAAGGTCGAGAAAATGAAGCGCGAATTGCTGGACAATCCGGCGATTGCACGCTGGTGGGAAGGGGTCTGGGAACGGATCAGATCCGGTCTGATCGCGATGGCCCGCAATCCGGACAAGGGTTTCGGCGGCATCCTCGGGCCGGGCCAGCTTGGCAGCAGCCTGTCGGAATTGGGCATCGCCCTGCGCGATGATCCGCAGTTGCAATGGCAGGTCAACCGTTTCGCACGGCGCACGGCAGTGGGTATCGCTACCCGCTACGGCGGCCAGATCGTTCGCCTGGTGTCTGAAACCGTGAAGCGGTGGGACGCGCATACCGTCACCGACCGGATCGAAAGCGCCGTTGGGCGCGATCTGCAATTCATCCGCATCAACGGCACTCTGGTTGGCGGGCTGGTCGGGGTTACGATCCACTTTGTCAGCGGTTTCTTCGCCTGATGGGCTGCGTGATCCAGACGGACAGGCTGGAAATGTACCGGCCCCGGGCCGATGATCTGGAGGGGCTGTTCACCCTGTGGGCACACCCGGAAACGGGCCGCTTCCTCGGTCCGACGGAAGCGAGCATGGCAGACAGTTTTGACCGGCTTCTGCGTAATGCGGGCAGCTGGTCGTTATATGGTTACGGCACTTTTGTTGTCCGGCTGAAGGGGCAGCAAGGCATCCTGGGCACCTGCGGGATTTTTCGTTCCTATCGCGAGTTCGGAAAGGGGCTGGACGATGTTCCCGAGGCCGGGTGGATCATAAATGCCGATGATTGGGGCAAGGGCTATGCGCGCGAGGCGATGGAAGCCGCGCTGGCATGGTTCGATGCCGAACATGGCCTGCAGCGAATTGCCTGCATGATCGAGGAAGGGCACGCCGTGTCCGAACGCCTCGCTCTTTCGCTGGGTTTCGCCGCGTATGGCCGCCATGTTCCCGAAGACAAAACAACTCCGTTGATTCTGTACGAGCGAGTTTAGGCCTGCCTACCAACCCAGTTCTGCATGGCTCCCAAGTCATACAAGTTGTAAAGTTTCGGAATCGGGTTTTCGGTAAATCAGCACAAAATCAGGCTTCACATGGCAGTCGCGATGGTCTTTCCATTCGCCGGTCAGCGCGTGATCGCGGTGGTGCGGATCGAGTGATGCATCGACTGCCAAAAGGGGAACCAGTCGCTCCAGCTCGCCGGCAATGACCCGGCGGTATTGGCCCTTCAATTCTCTCTTGAGATCTCGCCTGAACCGCCCGCTCGGCTCAATCTTCCGCATCTAGGTCAGCCAGCAACGCCTTGAAGTTCGGATAGCTCTTCAATTTTCCGCTGCGGGCTTCCTGCATCGCTGCGATTGTCTCAGCGTTCGGAATGAGCGGCTCAAACGGCAGCGCCTTGTCATGCGCGACACGGGTCAGCAGCAACCGCACCGCGTCGGAGACGGTAAGTCCCATAGTCGCGAGCACAGCCGAGGCCTCGTCCTTGACGGCACCGTTGATACGGGCTTGAACGAGAGCGTTTGCAGCCATGTATGACATTGTCATGCACGAAGCGGCGCGTGTCGAGCAATTCTTTGTCGAATATTTTTGGTGAGTGATCCAACCTCAAACAGACTTTACGAAAACGTAGCACGCGGCACTAACGATTCGTGAAGCAAGGAGGCTCTTGTCCGCTTCGTTGGGGGCCAACGAAACGGATATCGAGATCACGATCAAGGCGTGAGGCAGGTTAGAGC
>JAGXGU010000146.1 GCA_024636575.1 Altererythrobacter sp. | reverse complement strand
TCCCGCGAAGCTCCATCATGCAGCAGCTTATGCTGACTGCGAAGACGACCCTGCTTCCCGGCATGCACATTAACAATCAACCAACACACTTACGACACGCACCGAAAAAAGGACTTGCATTATGACCCACGATTAGACGACTGGCGACAGGCGGCGATCATCCGGTAGACTGCATCGTCGCCTGTGACATGGCGCGAATGGCCCGCGATGTTGAGTTCAGCGTCGTCACAAATGGGCAACTCAGAAGAGCAGGAGTTGCCTTGCTTTATGTCTACCAGACATTTGAGAATTCTCATTCCGGCTTTCTGCATCAGTTACTCACGGGCTGGCAGGATCAGGATGCGATCGTCAAGGCCTCCATGAATACTCGCCGTGGGCTGCGCGGGACCGCCGAGGAAGGCTTCTGGACCGGCGGCGTCGTCCCGCTGGGATACGAAAGCAGAACGGTCGAAGTCCGCTCAAAAAAAGAGAAAAAGAAACTCTTCGAAGAACCCTCAGAGGCAGCAATAGTTCGATTGATTTTCGATCTTGCCGAGAGGGGCTTGAACGGAAGCCCAATGGGCGGTCGAGCCATCGTGATGCATCTCAGCGATCATGGATACACCCGTAGAGGCAGCAAATTCTTCAACTCGTCCATTGCCGGTATCTTGTCGCGACCGCATTATCTGGGGAGGTTCCCAGGGAACAAATTCGATATCGACGGGGCACTGCTCCCAGAAGAAGAATGGACTTGGGTGCCGTGTCCGCAGATTATTTCGCAAGATCAGTTCGACCGAGTGGCTGCACTGCGACAATCGCGTGCACCGCGCAATACCTCCCCGCGCGAGGTGACTGGTCCCACGCTTCTCATCGGCCTCGCAAAATGCGGAATGCCTGACTGCGGGGCTGGGATGACCATCGCTACAGGCAAGGGCGGCCGGTATAGGTATTACAAGTGCCATTCAAAAACCAATCGCGGTGCATCGACCTGCTCGTGTCCTAATGTTCGCACCGAGCAGCTTGATGATCTGGTGATGCAACAAGTGGCTGACCAAATCTTTGATCAGTACAAACTTGAGCCGCTGCTGCAGCGCGTGCTCGATTTCTCCGACGAAACGCGCCAGAAGAAACAGACAGAGATCGACCTTCTGGAAAAGCGGCTTAAACAAAGCCGCAAGCGTCTGGCCAACCTCCATGATGGCATTGAACTTGGCACTATCTCTGCTCGCGATCCTGACATCTCAGCGCGGATCAAGGAACGGCGGACTGAAATCGATGGGTTGAATCAAACGCTCACAACCCTGCGTCAGCAAGTCGAACATGGGCCAACACAGATAACACCTGCTGCAGTGCGCAAGTTCGGCGAGCTTGTCCGCCAAAAACTCTTGAAAGGTGACAGCCCCGCACGCCAACTGATTGCGCGAGCATTTATTCGCGAGGTTCGCGTCGGTAAGGGCGTCGAGATTTCGGGTGATACCGATGCGCTTGCCCATGGGGCCGCTGCTGTTGCTCGGTCAAAAGGCGCAGTGCCCATCTTTGACCGGAGTTGGTGCGGTCGAGAAGACTCGAACTTCCACGGCCTTTCGGCCACAACGACCTCAACGTTGCGCGTCTACCAGTTCCGCCACGACCGCACTAAAGTCAGGATGCGCCAGGGCGATCCTGCGGGGTAGGAGGGGGCCACTAGCAAAGGGCCGATCACTGCGCAAGCAGTGCTTTTGCCTGGTGCAAATTGCTTGTGACGACAGGCGGGCGGGCGGGCGCATGAAACGGCCGCCGCCAACTCTGTCCCGGTGCGGGACCAGCTTAACGGTTTGCTTGTGAATATGGTGAATATTGCGGAAAGATTTGCCGCATGGGTATTACCGCCTCTCTGCTGCTCTTTACCGCTGCCGCCTCCGCACAACCGAGCGCAGGGGAAACGCACAAAGCACCTGTTTCAAGCGCAGCGAATGCAGTCCAGGCCCGGGCGACCACGCGGATAATGGCAGGGGCAGAGGTTCGGTTTGACCAGGAAGTCTCGTCGGCCCGGGTCATCAGCACGGCGCAGCCGCAAATCGAACGGGACAGTGCCGACATATTGTGGATTGAATTCAGCTAGGTTTCCAGCCGATTTCAACGTATTTGGCGGATTTCGGTACGTCGGTGACGGCTTCCACCACGGTCATTTTCTCGCCCGGGGCAAGCTTCGGTTTGGGCGGCGCCAAGACCCAGCTGTAGACAATTTTTTCGCGTTGATCGCGCATTACGATCAGGATCGAGGGAACTGTCCGGCCTTCGCGCCCGACATTGGTAATTGTGCCGACAGCACCGAAAAATTCGCTGCCATTGGGCAGTGTCCGGCGGTCCTGCTGTGCGGGCGGGAAATCCAGAACCAGGTCAGGCTGGTTTGCTGCGAAGGTTGGCCGGTTGAAGGGGATCCAGTCCGGAGCCCCCCAATAATTGACCGCCGCGATCGTTCCCAGCGCAATTACCGCAAAAACCGCCGCCGCAGCCGTCCATATCCGCAGCGGATTTCGCCGCGAACGAAACGGTGGTTGATATTCGAATTGTGAATATTGCGCTTCGGGTTCCTGCATCGAGGCAGGGGCCGAAGTCCTTTCCGCTATTTCTTCTACGTCGCTGTTTTCGGTTTGATCACCTGGTTCGGCTTCACCGGCAGCCGGATCTTCGCGGGCCGGGCCCCCGGCTGCCGTGCCGGGGTGGCGGGCCGCTTCGTCATGTTCGACTGGCGCACCGGCTGTTTCGACCGGCGGCGCCGCGGCCTGCGCGGTTCGGTCAATCCGGGGGCCTTCCTGGAACCAGCTGTGGCGACATTTTGCGCAGCGTACAGTGCGTCCGTCGATACCAACCGCGCTATCGGGAACGACGTAACGCGTGGCGCAGGCAGGGCAGGCAATGATCATGGTTACCAGTCTCTTTAGGCCCGCAGACAGTAAGCAACAAGTCTTCGGAGGCTATCGGGGTGAATACGGTGGCTTTTTTCCACATCGAAGCATAGTTATAGGCCAATCATCATGGCAGTTTTTCCCGTTCCCGGCAGAAATGATCTATTTTATGGTGGCCGCCCCCGTGCCGATTGGCACGGGGGCGGCCATGATTTAGCTATGCCCATCGCAACCGGATATGACCGATGAGCAAGCGGGTTGGCGAAACGATTACCTTCGACAATGTCGGCCTGCGTTACGGCACCGACCGCGAAGTTCTGAGCGATGTGTCCTTTACGCTTTATCCGGGCAGCTTCTATTTCCTGACCGGGGCGAGCGGCGCGGGCAAGACTTCGCTGCTCAAACTTCTCTATCTGGCACAGCGCCCTTCGCGCGGTGTGATTTCGATGTTCGGCACCGATGTGATTACCTTGCCGCGATCGCGCCTGCCCGCATTCCGCCGCCGCCTGGGCGTTGTATTCCAGGATTTCCGGCTGATTCCGCATCTTTCGGCATTTGACAATGTCGCGCTGCCGCTCAGGGTTTCCGGGGTGCGAGAGGCTGACCTGCGCAAGCATGTAACCGACATGCTGGAATGGGTCGGCCTGGCCCACCGGACAGACGCCCGTCCGGCGACCCTGTCTGGCGGGGAACAGCAACGGGTGGCGATCGCCCGTGCGGTAATCGGGCGGCCCGATATGCTGGTGGCGGACGAGCCGACCGGTAACGTCGATCCTGAAATGGCCCTGAAGCTGCTGCGCTTGTTCGAAGCGCTCAATCGGCTGGGGACCACCGTGGTGGTGGCGACCCACGATGTCCACTTGCTGAAGAAAGTGCCCGATTCGCTGATCATGCGGCTGGACAAGGGGCGTTTGTCCGACCCCACCGGTGCCCTGCGCTATCCGCCGCAGCGCCAAGTGACGGACCGCGATGACAATGCACAATTGGGACAGGATGGGGGCGAGTTTTGAAAAATCCACCATCCCGCCCCAAATTTGGCGGTGCCGGCCTGTCCGGCGGCTTTTCATTGATGCGGGGCGACCGCGCCGCCCAATTGGTGCCGCAAGCACGGTTGGCCGGACCGATGCCGTGGGTAATTGCCATCATGGTCGCCCTGACCGTTATCGCCGCAGCTGGCGGATTGGCACTGAACAATCTGGCACAAAACGCGCGCAGCGAATTGTCCGGCGGCGCGACGGTGCAGATTGTTGAGGCATTGCCGCAGGAGCGCGACCGCCAGGCCCGGGCAGCGCTGGCCTTGCTGGCCGAACATCCCGCTGTGGCTTCAGTGCGGCGGGTGCCCGATGCGGAGCTGGAGCGGCTCCTGGAACCATGGCTGGGCGTGGGTGCTGACAAGGAAGCGGTGCCGATCCCTGCTTTGATCGACCTGCAGATGCGGACGGAAGCGACCGAGGCACAGTTGGATTCGATGCGGCGGCTGCTTGCCGACCAGGCCCCGGCGGCGCGGATTGACGCACAATCGGCGTGGCTGGGGCCGGTGTTTTCCGCGATTTCATCTCTGCAATGGTTGGCATTGGCGCTGGTTATCCTGCTCGGTTTGACCAGCGCTGCCGCCGTGTGGCTGGCCGCCCGCAGCGCGTTGGGCACCAATCGCAACACGATCGAGGTGGTCCATCTGCTTGGCGGAACCGACAGCCAGATCGCGCAGATTTTCCAGCGTTCGGTGGGCTTCGATGCCACACTTGGCGGGACAGTCGGGCTGGCATTGGGCCTGGTGGCGGTGCTGGTGTTGGGACAGCAATTTGTCGGTCTGGATTCCGGCATGGTAGCTGGCGGCGGTTTGACATGGATCAACTGGTTGATGTTGGCTGTAATTCCGATTGCCGGGGTTATCATCGCGATGCTGACCGCCCGCCTGACTGTCACAGGCGCGCTGAGGCGAATGCTGTGATCCACCGTTTCATCGCTGCCATCGTGATCATCTGGACGGCTGGGTTTGTGTGGTTCGCCACGGTCTTGCCGGGACCGCTGCCGGTGGATGTCCAGGGCGCCAGAACCGATGCCATTGTGGTGCCCACCGGCGGGCCGGGCCGGATCGAACGCGGGCTGGAAGTGCTCGACAGCGGTCTTGCCAGGCACATGTTGGTCAGCGGCGTCGATCCAGAGGTAAAGCCAGGCGAATTCGCCGCCCAGTTTTCTGTTTCTGACAGCACCATGAATTGCTGCATCACGCTGGGGTATGCGGCGGTCGATACGCGGGGGAATGCCACAGAGATCGCCGATTGGCTTGATGCCAACAAATTCCGTTCCGTCAGGCTTGTTACCACCGATTGGCACATGTCGCGTGCGTCAGGGGAATTGCGGCATGTCTTGCCGGATAGTGTGCGGCTGGTCGAAGATGCAACCCCGTCCGCCCCGAGCCTGGCGACGTTGTTCATGGAATATCACAAGCTGCTGGCCAGCCGCATTGCCTGGCTTTGGCAAGGTTGACCCGGCAATGATCTATCTGCGCAATCTTCTGTTTTATCCGATTTTTTATATCGGAAGCATTTTCTTCGTGACCGCGTCCGTTGTGTCGATCCCGATTGGCCCGGTGCCGCTTCGCCGGGCCGTTGCGGCATGGTCGCGTTATCACCGGAACTGCCTGCGCCTGCTGATCGGAATCGAGATCAAGGTAGAGGGCCAATTGGCGCAGGAACCGGTGTTTTACGCGGTGCGGCACGAAAGTTTTTTCGAAGCGATCGACGCGCCTGCAATGTATCAGACGCCGGTGACTTTTGCGAAGCACGAATTGTCGATCATCCCGGGCTGGGGCCGGGCGGCCAAGGCCTATGGCATGATCTTTGTCGAGCGCGATCAGGGGGCTAAGGCCCTGCGCAAGATGGTGTCCGAGGCGCGCCGGTATTCGCAGGCGGGGCGCCCGCTGGTGATATACCCTGAAGGGACCCGGACACCGCATGGCCAGCCGGGCAAGCTGCAGGCGGGCTTTGCGGGCCTCTATAAATTGATCGGATTGCCGGTAGTTCCGGTGGCCGTGAACAGCGGCCCCCTGTATCACCGGTTCTGGAAGCGGCCCGGCACGATCACATACCGGATCGGCGAGAAAATCCCCCCCGGCCTGCCCCGCGCCGAGATCGAGGCGCGTGTGAACGCGGCGATCAACGCCTTGAACTAGACCCCGAACTAGGTTTTTTCGCTGCTGTGTTCGGCATGATCGGCGCGTCCGAAATCGGCGCGGGCATCATCCTGGCCCATCTCGATAATGGAATTGCGAATGTCGCGGGTGCGGCTGAACAGGTCGTACAATGCGTCGCCGTCTCCCGAACGGATTGCCCGCTGCATCGCGGTCAGATCTTCGGTAAAACGGCCCAGCATTTCCAGCACCGCGCCGCGATTATGCAGGAACACATCGCGCCACATGGTCGGATCGGATGCGGCGATGCGGGTGAAATCCCGAAAACCGCCAGCGGAATATTTGATCACTTCGCTGCGGGTCACCCCTTCAAGGTCGGACGCGGTGCCAACGATCGTATAGGCGATCAGATGCGGAATATGGCTGGTCACGGCCAGCACCAGATCGTGATGCGCGGCATCCATAATCTCGATCCGCGCGCCGAGCCCTTCCCAGAACTGTTGCAGATCCGCCAGGGCCTCTGCCGGGGTGTCGGGCTCTGGCGTCAGGATGCACCAGCGATGCTGGAACAAGGTGGCGAAACCGGCATCCGGCCCGCTGCGTTC